>CAJFOG010000001.1 GCA_904395785.1 uncultured Eubacterium sp.
GTAGTAGTATTCCAAGTTTTGTTTTTGATTCTATTTATACGGTATTAGAAATACGAAATGATAGAGTTGTCATTGGTAGACATCAGAAAGTAACAGGTGCAATTCGTAAAGAAGATTTAATTGTTGTAGCATAGTAAAAAGGGTTAAGTTTCTTAAGAAAACTAACCCTTTTGTAGTAATCTATGTTGTAATATATGTAATAGTGCTGTATGTTTTTCATTCGCAATATCTACATATACTTGTTCTTTTCTACTTTCATACATCATCATGGCCCATGTACACCATAAGATATCTGCATAAACTTCCCATAAAAGTAATTGTTTATGTATTGTTTCATTAAACTCAGAAAAATAAGCCTTATAAAAGCGTTGTCTTAATGTTTCATCATAAATTTGATTTTCACTTAAAAAAGAAACAACATCAAACAAAGGATCATTATCACCTGCATATTCATAATCAATCAAATAACAACGATCATCTGTGAATAGGATATTTCCATCTACCCAATCATTATGACATAATGTATGTGGATTAGAAAAACTATCTAACTCTTTTAATAGTTCATCATATATAGTTAAATCATATAAAGGCTGTGTTAAATGGGAACGATATTGATGTAGACGTTTCATAGGATCAAATGGAACACCAATACATGTATGTAAATTATGTAATTTTTTCATCATATATGCTACACATTCAATCTTATCTTCACGATCACATTCTCCAAATGTTTTTACATTAGGTATATATTTTGTAACTTTATAACCGCTATACTCATCATAATAAATCGTTTCAATATCTAAATCTGTTTGAGAGATCACTTTTAAAGCCAATGCTTCATGATGACGATGTACAATGTTTGTACTATCATGTTTTGGTACACGAAGTACATATTGTGTATGATCAAATTCAAACAAGTAGTTTTGATTTGTTAATCCTTTATGTAAGTTAGTTAAATGTATATCAGGATGGAAAAATAAAGCTTCCATTAACTTCCAATTTTTCATGTATATCACCAATATATATTATATGATGATTTTAAATAGAATACAATATAAGTACCTAACAAGAAATATAGCATAATTAAAAAAAGTTTGGTAAAATAATAAGTAATGATACAATGAGGAGTGATATAGATGAAAACAATGTTGATTGCAACAAATAATCAGCACAAAGTAGAGGAATTTCAACAAATGTTGAAACCTTATGGGTATGAAGTAAAAAGCTTAAAAGATGTTGGTTTAGATATAGATGTGGAAGAAACAGGTACTACATTTCAAGAAAATGCGGTAATTAAAGCTAAGGCTTATTATGAACATTTGAAAATGCCTGTATTAGCAGATGATAGTGGGTTTTCTATCAATGCATTACATGGGGAACCAGGTATTTATTCTGCACGTTATTTAGGTAAAGATACTTCTTATGAGATTAAGTGTCAACATATTATCAAGCAATGTGAAGATGCATCAGATCGAGGGTGTACCTACACATGTGCGATTGCTTATATTGACGAATTAGGAAAAGAGCATATATTTACAGGTGTATTACAAGGTGAAGTAGCTAAGAAAATGGAAGGAACACATGGATTTGGATATGACCCTATTTTTTACTATGAACCATTTCAGACAACATTGGCTAATGTCAGTGATGAAGAAAAAAATGCAATTTCTCATCGTAGAAAAGCTTTAGAACAAGTATTAGCATATATAAAGGAGGCTTAGTTATGTTACATTTGGTTTTATTTGAGCCAGAAATTCCACAAAATACTGGAAATATTATGAGAACATGTATGGCAAGTAATACAAAACTTCATTTAATAAAACCATTAGGATTTTCTTTAGATGAACAACATTTAAAACGTGCTGGGATGGATTATGTGAAAGAGTTAGACTATGTCATTCATGAAAATTGGGAAGACTTTACGAAAAGCAATCCAAGCAAACATTACTTTTTTATGACACGATATGGGAAAAAAGCACCTAGTATGATGAATTTTTCAGCATGTGAAGGTGATATTTATATTATTTTAGGAAAAGAATCTACAGGTGTACCAAAAGAAATTTTAAGTAATTATTTGGATCAATGTATGAGATTACCAATGGTTGCGAATGCAAGAAGTTTAAATTTATCAAACTGCGCAGCAATTATCGTATATGAAGTATTAAGACAATTAGATTATCCTGGACTTTCTAGTGTTGAGGTTATTAAAGGGGAAGATTGGTTAGAAAAATAATATGATACAAACATGGTATACATATGCAGTAAGAATTTGTATTGTTGCGTGGTTTATAATGTTTATGCAGCACATCATATTAGGATGGTCTTTTCTAACGATACAACAATATGATGATGTATTTCATATTCTTCAACAGTCTATAACAGATATCACTTATATATCTAGAGTTATTACTGCTTGGCTATCATTAGGAGTTTGGAATCTTTCTCAAATGTTATATGCACTTCTTGATCAAATGTATATATGGGATATAATTTGTATTGTAAGTTTTATTTTCGTATTCCCGTTGTTACAAACAAAATACTTATATAGAATAGGATATAGTATGCTTATTATGTATATAGGTTGTATCATAGTATTTATTTTTGGAATGCAATCACTAAGCTTAAGTGGAGCTATTATATATATGCGTATCATAGGAGGCATAATAATTTTGATGAGTAGTATTATTTGTTATTTTCTAGTACGTTTATGGAGAAATTATGAAAAAGGTTTGTACTAAATTTAAATTTCATCTATTCTATTAAATAGATATGGATCTGATACTATAAGAATAAAATAACTCAGGAATTGACTAATAGAGGTAGTTCCTGAGTTATTATTTTGTAAAAGTATGTTATGTAATTTAGAGATTTTATGCAATTAAGTAGGTAAACTTATTCTTCAGTGCATGAAATATATAAAATTTGTTTTTCAAATTGGTATTGTAGAGAGTTTTAATAAATGAGATAATATAATAAATGATTAGAAGGAATGAGGTATTACTAAATTAGAAATTTAGTTGAAAGACGGTGATGATGATGGAATATGTAAGAATAGTTAAATGGTTGTTACAAATTGATGATATGTTATTTGAAGAAATGAAATCGATACTATTAGAGAAATATATTAGTTTTTCTATAATGGATGATGAAAAAATAACTAAAGAAATGTTATGTGAAAAGCTTTGTGACTATATTGAAAAAGTACTATTAATATCAAATAAATCATTTGAAAAACTGGTAAATGACTATATGGATAATATAGGTGATTTAGTCAAAGAACATTTGTCAAAGGTTTGTACAGCTAAAGATGCTAAAGGTAAGGAAAGGTATGAAGATTCTAGGGCGATTAAATATTTTAAACAAGTACAAAGAAAAAGAGAAGATAAGGAAAATTTGCTTATAGGTTTTGAAGATTACTCACGTATTGTTATTTGTTTATATGCAGAAATCATTAGAAATAAATATCAATCGATAACTGATTTTGATTTTTCTTTTGAACATATAGAATGTCATACTATTATTAATGCGATAGAAACAGAGGGAATTAAAGAAAAGCACGTATTAAATTTAAAACTAAGTAATGCAAGAAAAAAGTTTAAAGGAGATAAATATAGTAAAAATTCTTTTGTCTTAATAATGGTAATTATAATGATTTATTATTTGAAAAATAAAGCAGTAAAGGGAGATTATTAATATGACAAATATATTGAAAGTAAATGATTTATCTCAATTGAGACAATTTTTAAATAATGAAAATGTCATTGAGATTGCGACAAGAGCCAAGAATAATAAATTTAAAGCATTTCAAAAAATCGCATTAGATGGATTTGAAAATCATGAAGAAAAGAAAAATA
>CAJFOG010000002.1 GCA_904395785.1 uncultured Eubacterium sp.
ATCAATAAATAATAAGTAAGATAGAAAACAGCTTATGATGAATATAAATGATAATTCTAATAGTGTAGATATACCGTTATATTGAAAATATAAATAAGTTTCTAATATAATAAAGTTCGTAAAGATATATATAAATAGTTTTGCTTTCTTATCATATGTTTTTAGAAGAATATATAAATAGTGATAGCATAAACTTATATAAATAAATCCACTTAGCATGGAAAATCTTACATGCCATTGTGACAATATTGGATATTCTAATGGAAGATATGGTAAACATACACCAATCATCAACACAATAAAACATAACTTTAAACATAAACTATAATAATATGAATAATAATTATATTTGTTTAATACTTGTTTCGTCATAGAGTATATAAATGATGATGTAATGATGGTCCATATGAGTAAGCATATATGCGAAAAAGTGAAATTTCCTAAACTTGATAAGTTTTCATATCTTAAATCACATAAGGATAAAGGAATCCATTGAACTAAGATAAATAAGATATTATGAAGTAAGTGTAATTTTTTTTGTTTCATATAATTCTCCTTTGGCATATTATATCATAGTATTGGGTAGTTAGTTTTTAACTATCTTTTTTTATTATGTGATATTATGTGAATTTATTTATTTTTGTCTTTTTTATAATTAATTTCGTAAAAGATAGGTGAAAGGAGTTATGGTATGGAAGAAATTTTGAAGCATCAAAAAGTAAGAGAAGATGGGTTTATAGAAGTGACATTTCATAAAAAAGAAGATTTTGATGATTATTTATATTCACAAATTCAAAGAGATGCGCAATGTTTACCTTGTATTAAAGATAATTACCATTCTGATATTGTTTATTTTGATACGCAAGATTGTACCTGCTTGTCAACATATTTTCAACAACATATTTTTGAAGAACAAGAACTACTGATGTTTTTTATTTTATTATTTGAGTCTTTAATTGCTTTAAATAGAACAAAATATTTTTATTATGACATATCTAATATTTATTTGTGTAAGCATAAACCTTATATAAGATTTTTAGTGATACCAATTAATAAGGACCCTTGGCAATATGAAGAATCACAAATTCCTAATTTTTTATATGAATGTATGAAGCAGGTAAAATTGCAACAAGGTTGGTATGTGTTAGGATGTCTTTGTGTCGCTTGGAAGCAGCAATTAGCCTTACCTAGTGTTGTACAAAGTTTATATGATATGAAAAAGAGGATATATAAGCGTAGTTTATTTGATAAATTTAGAAAAAAAGAAGACCAATTTGAACTAAAAGGTCTTCCTGACCATGTAAGATATCCTTCTATTGGTATGCATACACCAAATAGTAAGGAAGTGATAGAAGAGGATACCTATAAAACTGTTATATTATTTGCACAAGATTGTTATTTTGAGTGTAGTTCTACAAAAACACAATATGAGATAACGGAGCCGATTTTTTGTATAGGAAGGCATAGTACAAGTCATTTATGTATTCAAGAACCACAAGTATCGATTCATCATGCACAATTGGAGAAAGAAACTAGTATATTAAAAGATTTAGGGTCATCAAATGGCACATTTGTGAATGATAAACGTATCCAAGAATGTGTTTTACATCATTTAGATAAAGTTAAATTTGCGGGAAGGGAATTTATATATTATGAAAAATAACGATATACAATATTATGCATGGACAAATCAAGGAGAATGGTATGAAAAAAATGAGGATGCATTTATTATCTTAAATCGTACATTACAAGGTGAAGATATCGTGTTGATGGCTGTTGCGGATGGAGTAGGAGGATTAGGGAATGGGGATATCGCAAGTAATATCGCAATTAATGGATTAAAACAATGGTTTCATAATTTGAATGATGGTTTAAATTTGACAAATGAAGAAATATTGTCATGTATGCACAATATTGATTATTTGATACGGAAAAAAAGTAAGCAATTACTTACAAATATGGGGACAACCTTAAGTTTAGTTTTATGTTATCAAGGAATTTTATATATCTATCATATTGGAGATAGTAAAATATGTTTATTGAGGGATAAGTTGTATCAAATAAGTGAAGATCATACAGTAGCACAAAGAAAAATAAAGGCAAATCAAATACCATCTCAATATGAGTATCATCAGCTATATCAATGTTTAGGTATTGGAAAAATTCCTAAAATTCAAGTAAAGCAGGTAAGGTTACAAGAAAACGATAAAATATTTTTATCAACTGATGGATTATTTCACCAATTAGATGTACAAGAAGTTTGGGAGTGTATATGTAAACATAGTTTACATACATGTGGTAATACACTAATATCCTTAGCAAGAACTAGAAACGAAAGGGATAATTTAACATGTCTTCTTCTAAAATATTATTAAATGAAAGGTATGAAATTGTTCGTGAGATTGGGAAAGGAGGAATGAGTGTTGTTTATTATGTGAAAGATATAAGATTAAGTAAATATTGGGCAATGAAGAAAGTGAAAAAAGAAAATAAAAGTTATTATCAAGCATTTATTAATGAAGTAAAAATGATATCTAAACTACAACATAAAGGAATTCCAAAGTGTATTGATTTTTTTGAGAATGATGATGCAGCTTATATTGTCATGGAATATATAAAGGGGGTATCATTACATACCTATCAATATCAGAGGTCAATAAATGTTCAAGAGATTGAGAAATGGATGTTGGAATTATGTGATATATTTATATATCTTCATACGAATTTTCAAATGTCGATATTGTATCTTGATTTAAAGCCACAAAATATAATGATTGATGAAAATCAAAATATATATTTGATAGATTTTGGAAGTGCATGTTTTGCAGGACATATTGCCCATATGATGACAGGAACTCCCCGGTTTTACAGCACCGGAAGTTATGAAAAGAAAAGAATTAGGTATTCATAGCGATATATATAGTTTTGGAAAGACATTCTTATATTTATTAGAGTCTATGCATAAGAATAGTGAACATATAGAACAAGTGTTACAACAATGTATACAGGAAAATAAAATAAATCGAATAGAGAGTTTTGTTATATTAAAAAATATATTATTAAAAATACAAAAACAAAATAAAATTCGTTTTTCATGTATGACATATCAATGGTATATAGTAGGGATTTTTATATGTGCATTGATGATGTTAGGTATGTATATATATCGTCAACAACAATATGCATATGCGTTGGCAATAAGACAAGGTAGATATGAAGATGCTATGGCAATGAAACAAGAATTAGTACCGTATCAAAAAGGATATGAGGAAATAGTAAGACAGCAAATACAATTGGGAAAAAGTGAGGATGAAGCACAACGAATAGGGTTAGATATATTAGAAGCATGGATTCAAATGTATCAAGCATCCAATAATGAAGAGATTCAAAATTATTATGGAATGCTATGTATATTTCAAGATGAACCCAGTTATTATCGTAGAGCTTATCAAGCATTTCAATATACAGATTCTTCATTATATAAAGTATTATCTGAAGTATGTTTTATGTTAGGAGAACAAAATCTTAATAAAAAAGATATGCCTAAATTTTTAAATGATTTGATAGAAATTGAATCTTATGTAGAGACATTAGTTGATCAAGCCCAAGTAATAAAATTGTATGAATGGTTACTACAAATTTATCAGTATTATGCAAATTATCTACAAGAAGATGCTTATGATCAATGCTTCAAAATCTTAGATAACTTAAATCAATTATCTATGATGCAAGATGATAAAGATGAAATAAATATGATGTATGTGCAAATATATTATGAATACGGCATGATGTCGATGCGGAAACAAGATTATGATAAAATGAAACAATTATTTCATAATGCGCAAGAGTTAATGTTAGAGATTGAAGCAATGAAAAATGATTATGAACGCTTATTTACTTTAAATGCTTATATGTTAATTTATGCTGAATTAAAGGAAGATGAAGAACAGTACTATAAGATAAAAATGCAGTATTACTATAAACATATTCCAGAGAAAACATCTTTAATACACTCGTTGTATCAGAAAGTGAAAGAATAAAATAATAAGAAAGAAGGGGTTTTGTGAAAGTCTTTATTGTGTCACTTATTATGAGTATGCTTATACAAACAAATGTTGTATCACAGCATATATCGGATACTTCTATAGTACAATTTTATGTGAATGAATCTTTATTAACTGATGATAGAGTAACGAATCAACCTGTTGTCATTACGATTGAGGAAGCATATTATTATGATCAAGTAGAAGTATATGAACAAATTGATGGGAATCAAACAAGGTTAATGTTAGATTGGATATATGAAAATAATTTATATAAAGCAGTATATGTGCCTAATAAAAATCAGACTTTTCAACTTGTTGTACATATACCGGATGAACAAGTGAAGAAAACATCCTATAAGATTACTTATGATACTATAAAACCTAATGTAAAAATGACGTTAGAAGGTGAAGAAATTGATGAATTACCTAATTATGTAACAAAGCAAAGTGAAATAGTTTTTCAAATTGTAGATGAGCATTTAGATATATCAAGTGTAAATATAAAAGTTGAACAAGATGATCAGGTTCTATATGAAGTAAGTGAAAGAATCTTACAGTATGTATTTGATCAAGAGGGTGTGTATAAAATTACAGGTAGTGCTCAAGATGAAGCAGGTAATATATTTACTTTTGAGAAAATGATACAAGTTGATTTTTCTGTACCTGATGTACATATTTATGTTAATCAAAAATGTTTACAATCACAGACAGTGACATATTATGAGGATGTATTCATAGAGTTTTTTGTAGAAGATCGTAATTTTCATCAGGAACAAAGTAAGATTGTTGTGAATAATCATAGTGTTGATAGTAAATGGGAATTACGTGATGATAAATGGGTAACTACACTTTTATTTAATCAAGAAGATGATTATCAAATAATGTATGAAGTTGTAGATAAAGCTAATCATGCAGTGAAAGGTATGTTTAATATTCATTTAGATAAAAGCTCTCCAAAAGTACAATTAAAAATAAATAATAATATTGTGCAAAAAATAGATAAGATATATAAAGAATCTTTAGATGTACAATTAATTATTGAGGAATCTCATTTAGATTTAACAAATAGTTATATTACAGTAAATAATGAAAAACTAAATATATTAAAAAATAATAATACATATATTGCACAAACTAAATTAACTGATGGTATTTATACTTTACAATATCATTTTGTAGATTTAGGTGGACGAAGTATACAATATGAATCTTCACAGTTTATGATTGATACGATAGCACCAAAAGTCATGATAAATACTACATCATCACAAGCCATTATAAATAAGCGTGTAGATATGAAAGTAGAAATAAATGAAGAGCATATAGATTTATTAAATTCAAAGTTTTGGATTGAGAAAAATGGAAAACAATCGGCTTTACCATTACAACAAATTGAAAAAGGAAAATATCAAATTGTTTTTCAAACAGATCAAGAAGGTAGTTATCGTTTTCATATGGAAATATATGATATATCAGGTAATCAAGCTATCTATTATCTAAATGGACAAGAAATAGATAGTTGGCAAGATATTCTATTTCAAATAGATAAAACAAAACCGATCATACAGTTAAAAACAACTGAACAAAAAGTTGCACAATCACAAACGGTATCAATTATTTTATGCCATAATGATCTTGACTGGGAGCATGTACAAGTTTTAGTATACAAAGATAATAAACAAATAGACTATAATATACAAAAAGAGGGGAATGAAGCGACTATAATATTAAAAGAAGCAGGTGAATATAAATTAAAAGTACAAGCATATGACTATGCAGGTAATCAAGCAATTATCTTTTATGAACAATATGTTTTAGAAAATGAGTTATCATTTGTGATTGATCGATACCCTCCTACGATTTCCTATCAATTATTGAATGACAAGATTACACAAAAAAGACAAGATGTTTCTATTAAAGTAGAAGACAAAAATTTAAAAGAATATGATGTGGAAGTGTTTCGCAATCATCAAAGATATTTATATCAGGAAGGTTTACATTCTTCAAACTGGAATTATAGTTTTGTGGAAAGTGAGGGTGATGAAGCGAATTATGAAATAGTAGTATATGCGATTGATTATGCGAATAATACGACTAAAGAATCGATTAGTTTTACAATTGATCATGCGCCTTATGAAACTAAGTTAATGTTGAATGAAAAAATCATAAAGGATGGTAGCACTCATTACTTAAATCATCAAGCAAACCTTATCCTTACATTGTATGATTCACATGAAAAAGAAGTAATATTAGAAGTAGAAAAAAATGGACAAGTACAACGTATTCCTATAAAGGGTTCAACATATCAATGGACAAAAGATATTATTGATCATAAAGAAGATACTTATCATTTAAAGCTAATAACGATAGATCAAGTAAATAATATGAGTGAAATAAATTTTACTATCGTGTTAGATCGTAACTTACCAGCAATACAATGGGTATATACAATTTCAAACGGTGCAATACTTTCTAATGGATGGATACCAATATTAAAAGGTGAACAAGAAGATTTTTATGTAATTTCTTGGTCATTATGGAAAAATCAAAAATTAGTAAATTATCAATGGCATGAAGAAATTCATGAGGAAGGTTATTACACTTTACAAGTTATTATTCAAGATAAAGCTATGAATATGAATACGTTAACATATCCTCTACAATTTGAAATTGATCGTACTCCTCCAAATATACAAATAAGATATAAAGATGATATAGATGAGCTTTTAGAAACAAATATTCCTAAAAAAGAGTTAGTGATAGAAATTGTACAAAATGATCCATTGAAAAAAGAAGAGGAGTATTTCACAAGTGTAATGGTGAATGGAAAAAATATATTATCTTCAGAAAAAATGTCGCAAGTGTATGTAATGCCAAATAATACGGATTTAAACATAGATGTTGAAGCAATTGATCAAGCAGGTAATAAAATTAATAAACAATGGAATTTTAAGGTGAATCAAAATATATCTTCTATCAAAAAACAAAAGCGTGTAAGTCAAAAACAGTTCATGTATCACTATATAGTAGGATGTTGTATAACCTTAATAATATTACTTTGTATTATGAAAAGAGTAAAAAAACATGCAGTATAAAGTATATATTTATAGTAATCATTTTGTAGATGAAATTAATTTACCCAAGCATCGAACATCTTTTTGGCTATATCGAAGTGTTGATGTAGGAACCCAGGCTTTTATGGAAGTAAAATTAATACAAAATAAGTGGTTGTTAATAGAAAATGAAGCATACAAACTTAAAGAAAAAACAAATATACTACAATCAGGAAGTTTATTTACGATTTTAAGTGAAGAAGAAATATTGTATTTATTCATAGAAATGAATAAGACTCCTAAATATAATTTGTATAAATTAGATACCATCATAACAATTGGAAGAAATAGTGATAATATCATTTCTATACAAAATCCATATATATCAAATATTCATGCACAAATTAAAGTTCAAGAAGATGGTATTCATATATATGATATGCAAAGTAGTAATGGGGTATATGTTAATAATAAAAGGGTGAAAGAGAAAAAACTAATTTTAGGAGATCAAATTCATATTATGGGATTTCATTGTACATATGTTATGGATGCCTTATTAATTAGGGATCAAGAAAACTTACAATGTCGTTTAATACATAAAAAAATTCCATTACTAAAAGAAAAAGTAAAGATAAAACCTATGGAATATCTAATGGTACAGTATGAAGATGAAAAAGCAATACTTACTCCTTCATATGAGTTAACACCTATTGCATTACCGAAACAATCACATCAATATCCTTTATGGTATACGTTAGGACCTTCTATTACTATGGGAATTGCTACGTTAACTAGTAGTGGAATACAATTATTGCAAGTATTGCAGAAGACTATGAGTTTACAACAGGCAATTCCATCTTTCAGCATGTCATGTTCTATGCTTGCGGCAACTTTACTTTGGCCAATTATTAATAAAAAATATGAACAAAAGGTATTTTATCAAAAAAGAAAACAAGTAATGAATGAATATGAAGCATATCTTATGAAAATGCATCAAGACATCTTATTAGAAAAACAAAATCTTATTGATCAATATAATCAACATATACAAAAAGATTTAATGCTACATCATCAGTATAAAGATGGTATATGGAATAAACCTATTACCAATTTACAGTTATGGGTAGCAGATTATGTCTCAAATCTTATATTAGATATAAAAATAGATAAAATAACATTGGAACAATTTCAAGATAACCCATATATGTCAGCATTGACAAAACAAGATGAAGAGTATACATTACCGTTATTTTTAAATTTAAAAGATATAAAGTGTATGGGAATATTTGGTCAAAAAGCACAACAGCTTATGCATCAATATATCCTGCAATTATGTTTTTCTCATACTTATAAAGAATTAAAAGTCTTTTTGATTATGGAAGAAGCAATTGCAAGGAGTATGGGTTTATATTGGTTGGCACATGTGAAAAAGGATAATGGTAGTAGATATGTATATACAACAGAAACAGATATACAGCGTTTATTTAAAGATGTTAATCAATCTAATTATCATATTCTCATTTGTTTTATGCATAGTAAATTAGAAAAACAAATAGCCTTACATCGTTTATGTACATTAGATCATGTAAGTTTATTGTATATAAATGAATATAATTTCATTCCATCATATATAAAAATAAAAGTGTTTACAGATATATCGATCTTACAGCAACAAAAACAGAAAATACCGTTAATATTGCGATACTTAGAACAGCAGTATTTGTATAAACTGACTTTACAATTAGCAAATATAAAAGATGGAAGTGATCATGAAAAGCAAATAGATGATTTATATTTATTTGATTTATTTCGATGTGCGAATAAGGAACAATTTAATATTTCAGATAATTGGAAGCAAAACCATGCTTATGAAAGTCTATATGCACCGATTGGGATAGATGAATATGGTGAGATAATTGGAATTGATGCTCATGAGAAAGCACATGGACCACATGGGATAATTGCAGGTATGACAGGTTCTGGTAAAAGTGAATTTTTATTAACATATATTATCTCTTTGGCAATACGTTATTCCTATGAAGAAGTAGTGTTTTTGTTGATTGATTACAAAGGTGGAATGATGGCATCTTACTTATCTAAACTTCCTCATATAGTAGGAGTGATGAGCAATTTAAATGATAGTGAAATGCATCGTATGATATATGCTTTAGAAAAAGAAATAGTTCTTCGTCAAACCTTATTTTCAACTACTAAGGACGCATTACAAGAATCATCTATGGATATTTATACATATCAAAAATTGTATATTCAACAAAAAGTGAAACAACCATTACCACATTTATTTATTGTTGCGGATGAATTTGCACAATTAAAAGATCAGCAACCTGAATTTTTATCATTTTTAAAACAAGTTGCAAGAATAGGTAGAAGTTTAGGTATTCATTTGGTTTTAGCAACACAAAAACCAGCAGGTGTTGTTGATGATGAAATTTGGAGTAATGCAAGATTTCATGTTTGTTTAAGAGTACAAGATCGTCAGGATAGTATAGAAATGCTGAAAAAAGAAGATGCGGTATTTTTAAATAAGGTGGGAGATTTCTATTTACAAGTAGGTCATGATGAGTTATATATAAAAGCAAAATGTGCATGGACACAAGCAAAATACAGTCCTATGGATGTATATAAAAATAATCAAATAGCCCAATTATCTCTATATTCTTATGATGGAGTATGCTTAAAGAAGAAAAAGATGCTTACATCTCATGAAACATCTAAGACACAATTAGAAGCAGTCATTGAACAAATACAAAATGAAACCAAAGGGAAAGCAAAAAGTATAGTGTTAGAAGCTTTGCCTAGTCCTTTCTATATGCATCATTCTAACTATAAATATAATGAAAATACAATATGTATTGGTTGGATCGATGATATGAAAAAACAAAAACAATATCCGTTATATTGGGATGAACAATGGAAAAAAGTAGTAGTTGCAGGTATTCAACAAAAGGAGAAAACAAATTTATTAATTTCTTTATTCACGCAACTACAAGAATGTGATAAGCCCGTATATGTTTTGTTTTTCTATCAAGGAGAACAGGTAATAAAATTTCATAACTTTTCTATTATTTCCAAGGTAATAAATATTTATGATTTAATAGAAATGGAAAGAATTTTGCATTGGGTAATTCATCAAACAAAATATCATCTTTTATTAGTGTTTTATGAAATTGATCAACATTTTCATACATCACAAGATGTGCAGAATTTATATGAACAAGTATTACATACAGAATCCTTATATATTCAATCTATCTATGTATATCGAGATGTTACACAACTATCAATGCGTTTTTTATCAAGTGTTCATTGTTTTATTTTATTTCAATTACATGATAAGAGTGAATATAGTATGTTATTAGGTGAACAACCGTCTTATCTTCCTTTACAACAAGATGCAAGTGCTTTATTTAGCAATCGTAAACAAATGA
>CAJFOG010000003.1 GCA_904395785.1 uncultured Eubacterium sp.
ACATTTCTTGATTTCCAATTAAAATAAGTTCTTTACTTGCACGTGTTATTCCTGTATACAATAAACGTCTATCTAACATGTAACTATGTTCTTTTACAATCGGCATAATCACAAGAGGGTATTCACTTCCTTGTGCTTTATGTATTGATATACAAAACGCATGTGTTAAATTTATTAATGCATCTTTTCCATATGATACAACAGTTCCATCAAAATCAACAACTACTTCAAAAAGATTTAATTCTGCGTCATCAACAATGTCAATTATTTCTCCAATATCTCCATTATATATACCATCTTCTGGTTGATTTTTTAACTGTAATACTTTATCTTTAACTTTAAATGTACGATATCCTACATTTATACTATTACTTTCATCACTAAATTCATATACAATTTGTTGAATCGTTTTGTTTAAAACATCAATGCCTGCAACACCTTGATACATTGGTGCTAACACTTGAATATCTTTTGGTAACAATCCTTGTGATAATTTCGTCTGTATGATATGTTTTACGTTTTCTTTTACTTCAACACTCTCACATTGTATAAATGTTAAATCATTACCCTCTTCTATAGAAATAAGTGATTGCTCTCTTATATGATGTGCTAATTGAATAACATGACTTTCTTCTTTTTGTCGAAATATCTTTTTTAAGATGGTAACTGGAAATACTTGACTACTCATTAAATCTTTTAATACATTCCCACATCCTACACTAGGTAATTGTTGATCATCTCCAATAATTAATATTTTTTTTACCCATGTACATGCACTTAATAAATGATAAAATAACCATTGATCAACCATACTAAACTCATCAATAATTAAAATATCTATATCTAATGGTTCTTTTTCATTCATTCCAAACTTATTATTTTCTAAGTCCCATTTTAATAAGGAATGAATCGTAGTAGATGGACAAAGAGTAATTTCCGTTAACCTTTTTGCAGCTCTGCCTGTAGGGGCACAACAGGCAACAGTATGTGTTGGAAAATGTTTTTTATATATTTGAATAATTGCTTGTACAACTGTTGTTTTTCCTGTTCCAGGACCTCCCGTTAAAATTGAAAATGGGTTTAGAAAAAAGTTTTCAATAGCCTTTTTTTGAATCTCATCATATACTATTTGTAATTCGTTTTCTATCCATGTAATATCTTGTCTAATAATATCAGTATAAATAGGAAGTGTCGTTTGTAAAGGAAATTCGTATAAAAAATCTACAATTCCTTTTTCACTTTCGTATTGTGTATGATGATAAATACGTTCTTGTTCGATGTAAATAAGCTTTTGTTCTTGTAACATATTAAGATATTCTCTAACATCAATATCAGGAAACATCTTTATAACTTTCTTTTCAATTTCTTCTTTATATAAATAGGTGTCACCACTTTTGATACATAAATCTAAAATAATTGATAAAATTGCTGCTTTTATTCGATAAGGATGATTCATGTCAAATGACATCTCTTTTGCTAATTTATCGACAGTTTTAAACCCAATACCATCTACTTCCTCTATAATACGATATGGATTTTCTTCCACAACTTGAATTGCTTGTTCCCCATAAATCGCTTCTAACTTTAATATGTTCTTTACACTTAATCCTTTACTTGTAAAAAATGCATGTACATCATTTTTTTCTTCTAAAAACAACACTTCCTTAATTACATCTCTTTTTTTATCTGTTAACTGTCTTACTGATAATAAGATATCAGGATTCTCTTTGATTAATTGAATGCAATCTAAACCTAATGTATCGACAATAGCCTCTGCTATTTTTTTACCAATTCCTGGAAAATATACACTAGAAAAATATCGAACTAATGATACTTTGTCTTTTGTTTTCGAGAGTTCATAACTTTCTACTTGAAATTGTAGACCATACTTTTTATGTTCCACATATTGTCCTTTTAATTCATAAATAAAATTTGCATCTATTTCATGAAAGAAGCCTACAACAACAAAATCTTTCTCATTTTCGTCAATCGTAACAAATTTTGCTACAGTATAGCCATTTTCTTTATTATGAAAAACTGTGTAGCGATGTTTTGCTAAAATTAATAATTGCTCATCCATATAATTCTACTTTAACATCATCATGATAAATGCAAATAAGTTATTCCCCATATGAATTCCAATAGAGACTAAAATAGATCCACTCTTTTCATAATTATAAGCTAAAATATACCCCATTCCTCCATAAAGAAAGATGTAGATAAGATCCATCCATTGCATACTAACAATAGAGCTAATGAGATGTATACCACCAAAGATTAACGAACTTACAATAGCAGATATTAGAAAACTATATTTATTGCGTAATAATGAAAAAATAGCTCCACGAAATACAAACTCCTCCACAATTGGCGCAAAAATACAAGTTCCAAAAAATGTATAAAATGGTGCTGCCTGTAAATTTGATTTAATAACCTCTTGATTTTGACTATCTTCAATACCTGTTATTAGTGTAATTATTAAACCTAACACCATATTCAATAACAATATACATCCAATCATAATGAAAATTCTTTTTATTTGTTCCTTATAGTTTTCTTTAAAAGAATACCATGCTTGACTCCATATATTTCTTGCTAAAAAGAAAATTGAAACTAAAATAATGATGTTTAAAATTAGCATTGTTGGTACATGTAAAACTGTAGCATTCGGAGTCAATAATTTTGTCATAAATACTGTTAATTGCGGACAAATAATTAAGTAACCAATAAAATAAATACATAAAATTACAAAGCTAGGAACTTTTTGTAAACATGTGTAATTTGCTTTTTTCATTTATTTCACTCTCCTTTTTATTTTTTCTTGTAAACTTAATCCTTTGATAAATACATTTTCTATTACACCACCACCCAAACACTCTTCATTTAAATAGAATACCGCTTCCTGTCCTGGTGTAACACTTGAAATACCTTGAGGATATGATACAAAAACTGTATCATTATTTATAAATTGAATTGTAACATCATTATCTTGTTGTCTATATCTAAATTTCGCACTACATTGAAATTCATTTTTAGGTTTATATGTATGTAACCAATTTACACCTGATACTATACAACTAGTTGTATGTAGCCAACTAGTTTCATCACCATTGGCTACATATAAAATATTTTTTTCAACATCTTTACCAATGACAAACCATGGTCCTTTATTCCCACCAATACCTAGACCTTTTCGCTGACCAATAGTATAATACAGTACTCCAATATGATTACCTACTACTTCTAATGTATCAATGTCTACAATTTTCCCATCTTTACTTGGAAGATAGTTTTGTAGGAATTCTTTAAAGTTTCTCTCACCTATAAAACAGATGCCAGTAGAATCTTTCTTTTTCATAACAGTATCTAATTCTAAAGACTCTGCAATAGCTCGTACTTCAGATTTCTTTAAATTACCAATAGGAAATAATGTGCTTTGTAAAGCATCTTGTGATACCTGACATAAAAAATATGTTTGATCTTTGTTGTTATCCCTACCGCGAAGTAATACACTATGTGAAGTAAGATGTTCAACTCTTGCGTAATGACCTGTTGCTACAGTATCAAATCCTAACCCTATTGCATATTTTCTAAATGCATCAAATTTTATATGTTTATTACATAAAATATCTGGATTTGGTGTCCTTCCTTTCTTATATTCATCTAAAAAATATGTAAAAACATGATTCCAATATTCATTCACAAAATCAACTCGTAAAAGAGATAACCCTAATTTATCCGCAACTGCTTTCGCATCTAAATAATCCTGTTCTTGAGGGCAAACATCATCTGTTATCGTTGGATTACCCATGATGTCATTATTCGCAAAAGAATCCCAATTCCTCATAAAAGCACATGTGACATCATACCCTTCTTTCTTTAATAAATAAGCTGCCACTGCAGAATCAACTCCACCTGACAGTCCTAATAAAACTTTTTTTCTCATTAAATTCACCTCTAAACCATAAGATATGTACTATTATACACGAAGAAAAAAGTAAAAGTAAAGAAAAACAAAAAAAAGAACCTTAAGAGGTTCCAAAAGAACTGGCAACGAGCTATCTTCACCTAAGCACGCTAGGATATTGTCGCCGCTGA
>CAJFOG010000004.1 GCA_904395785.1 uncultured Eubacterium sp.
AAAAGGATTAACTCCTGTGCAACTACAAGAATTAATCCTTTTTACCTAATGAAATTAAACATATTAATATGTTGTAAAGAATTGGATTCACTTCAAATGTATAGAGTAAAAAATTATTTTAATCCCATGATAGCTTCTTGAAATAAACAAGAATCCATTTCTTTTAATTGATTAGATACAGCTGGTTTAAATTCCATTTGATTAAAAATATCTTTTTGTATATCAATACCTGGAGCAATTTCAGTCAAAGTAAGTACACCATTAATTAATTCAAATACTGCTCTTTCTGTAATGTATAAAACTTTTTGTCCAGTTTGCGTTGCATATTCTGCAGCAAATGTGATCTGTTCTACCTTTTCTTTAAATTTTTTTACTTTGCCTTCTTGTAAAATACATAACTTTCCATCTTTGATACTAACTTGTAAACCTCCAGCAGTAAATGTTCCACAATAAATAACTACTGGTGCTGTTTGTGTGATATTAATAAAACCACCACAACCTGCTATTTTAGGCCCAAATCTTGATACGTTAATATTTCCTGATTTATCACATTCTGCTAACCCTAAAAAAGCTTGGTCTAATCCACCGCCATCATAAAAATCAAATTGATATGGTTGATCAATAATTGCATCAGGATTTATACAAGTACCAAAAGCTGTACCTGCCATAGGAACTCCCCCTATACCACCTGTTTCTACTGTTAATTTTAAACCAGGTAACCCTTCTTCATTGGCAACATTTGCAATACCTTCAGGCATACCAATACCTAGATTAATAATACCCGAAGGATTAAGCTCTAATGCTGCACGTCTGCAAATGATTTTACGTTCATTTAACTTCATAGGTGAAATTGAATCAACTGGAACTTTAATCTCTCCATTTAATGCAGGATTATATGGCATTTCATATGTTTGCCAATGATTTTCAGGTCTTGAAACTACAATTCCATCAACGTAAATTCCTGGAATTTTTACTTTTCTTGGATCCAATGTTCCATTCTTCACTACTTTTTCTACTTGAAGTAATACTATTCCCCCTGAATTTTTCGCTGCTTGTGCAATTGATAATGAATCTAATGTAGCAGCTTCTTTTTCCATTGTTGCATTACCATCCTCATCACAATATGTTGCACGTATAAGAGCTACATGAACTGGAAAAGATTTATAAAATAACCATTCTTCATTTTCTAATTGAATGACTTTTACCAAATCTTCTTTAGTACGTTCATTCATCTTTCCACCTTCAATTCGAGGATCAACAAATGTCTTTAAACCTACTTTTGTAATAGTTCCCGGACGGTGTCCTGCTATATCCCTAAATAATAAAGAAATTGTACCTAAAGGTAAATTATATCCTTCCACTTTATTCTCAAATACTAGTTTTTGTAATTTAGGTATTAATCCCCAGTGTCCACCAATAACTCTTTTTAATAATCCCTCATACCCTAACTTATTTAATCCTAACTTGTCTGTACCATCACCAATACCTGCAGAGAACATAATTGTAAGGTTATTTGGGTGACCAGTTTTTAAAAATGACTCTTCTATTCCTACTGAAAATTCTTGTGGATGTCCTGAACCTATAAAACCGCCGATTCCACAAGTTGCGCCATCTGGAATCATTTTTACTGCTTCTTCAAGACTTATTACTTTACTCAAGACAATACCTCCTTATTTATTAGAAAATTGTTTATTTTTTTCTTTATTTAAAAAACACTGCATTCCATATGTTTGGTCTTCTGTATCAAAGCATTGTGAAAACATATTAACTTCAAGATTGATACCTTGTTCGATATTTACTTGTAATCCATCATTAATTGCTTTTTTTGCGTATGCTACAGCAATAGGAGCGTTTTGTGTAATTGAGTTTGCAACTTTTAAAGTATATGAAAGTAATTCATCTTGTGGTACCACAGTATTAACTAATCCGATTTCATATGCTCTTTGTGCCTTTATATTTCTTCCCGTATAAATCATTTCTTTCGCTAAACCAACTCCAACTGTTCTAGCCAATCTTTGCGTTCCACCAAATCCTGGTGTAATTCCTAATCCAACTTCTGGTTGTCCAAAAATAGCTTGTTCACTAGCTATTCTAATATCACAACTTAACGCTAATTCACATCCACCACCAAGTGCAAATCCATTAATTGCGGCAATTACAGGACAGCGAAATGTTTCTATTTTACGGAATACTTCATTCCCATAGGCTCCATATTCTCTTGCTTCTTGTACAGTTTTATCTTTCATTTCAGCAATATCTGCACCTGCTACAAATGATTTATCTCCAGCTCCTGTAATTATAACGCAATACACATCTTCACGATTATGAATTTCATCAAGTGCTAGACTCAATTCTGTTAAAACTTTTGTGCTTAACGCATTTAATGCTTTTGGTCTTTGAATCGTTAAGCAAGCGATATGATTTTCATATGTTACAACTATAGTTTCCATGTCTATCTCCTTTTCATTTAATAAGAGTGAATCAGCTTAGATTCACTCTTTACTCTTATTTTATTTATTTTGAGTAATCGTAAAATCCAACTCCAGATTTTTGTCCTAATTTGCCACCACGAACCATTTTTCTTAATAGTGTACAACAACGATATTTGGAATCATGTGTTTCCTCGTATAATACATCCATAATCGCTACAACAATATCTAGTCCTACTAAATCTCCTAATGCTAATGGACCCATCGGATGATTTGCACCTAACTTCATTGCTGTATCAATATCTTCTACAGAAGCTAACCCTTCCTGTAAAATAAATGCTGCTTCATTAATCATAGGAATTAAGATACGGTTAACAACAAAACCTGGTCCTTCCGCAACTTCTACTGGTGTTTTTCCTAATGCTTTAGATAATTCTACTACTTTTTCTTTTACCTCATTTGGTGTATTGATACCAGAAATTACCTCTACTAATTTCATACGATCTGCTGGATTAAAAAAATGCATTCCAACTACTGAATGTTGGATATCTTTAGCAATTTCTGTAACAGACAAAGATGAAGTATTTGTTGCAAAGATACAGGATTCTTTACAAATTTCATCTAATGTTGTGAATAATTCTTTTTTTGTTTTCATTGCTTCAAGTACTGCTTCAATTACTAAATCACAATCAGCTAAATCCATGTATTCTCCTGCTTTTAAATTTGCTTTAATTTCTATAGCTTTTTCACTAGTCATCTTTTCTTTTGAAACTAATTTATCAAGCTTTTTACCAATTTTATCAATCCCCCCTTGCGCCCATTCTAACTTAATATCACATACTATAACTTCATATCCATTACTTGCAAATGCATTTGCAATACCTTGCCCCATTGTACCTGCACCAATTACTCCAATTTTTTTCATTTCATTCACTCCATTCTTTTATGCTTTTTTTACAGCTATTAATTGTTCTTTTAATAATGGTAAAATCTCTTTTACATCTCCTACAAATCCCATATTCGCAATTGAGAAAATTTCAGCTTGAGGATCTCTGTTAATCGCAATAATCATATCTGATTTTTCCATACCAGCAACATGCTGACATGCACCAGAAATACCACATGCAATATATAATGATGGACGTACTGTTTTACCTGTTTGCCCTACTTGAATATCTCTAGGTGCAAAACCATCATCTACAACAGCACGAGATACACACATTGCTCCTCCTAATTCTTCCGCGATACTTTCCACAACATCTAAACAATCTTCAGCACCACGACCTGCTCCGACTAAAATATCACATTTAGTAATATCAATACCTTCTACAACTTTTTCAATTACTTCTTTAATTGTAATTTTATCATCTACATCATTAAATTTAGGTGTGAATTCAATAATCTCACCTGTTCTAGTCTCATCTATTGCATCCATAGAGAATACATTTGGACGAATAGTAGCCATTTGTGGACGTGTATCAGGACAAACAATTGTTCCAAATAAGTTACCACCAAATGTTGGACGAGTTACTAATAATAATGCTTCATCTTCTTTTTCTAAGTCAATTTCAATTTTTGTTGCATCTGCTGTTAATCCTGCATCTAATCTAGCTGCAACACGTGGAGCTAAATCTCTACCTAACACAGTTGCTCCAATTAGAAAACTATCAGGTTTATAAATTTCTACAATTTGTGTTAATGCATCTGCATAAAACATTGTAGAATATTTCGAAAAATATTCATGTTCAGCCACAATCACTTTATCTGCACCATGTGCAATTACATCTTTAGCTTGGTCTTTGATATTATGACCTAATAAAACACCCACTACTTGATAGTTCATATGAGGAATAGATGCTACTAACTTTCTTGCTTCAGAAATCAGCTCATATCCAACATTCGCAATTACTCCATTACGTTGCTCTACATATACATAAATATCCTTATATTCTTCAAATTTAGCCATTTCTATTCCCTCCTATTTCGTGATTAATTGTTTCTCTTGTAAGGATTTCACAATCATACTTACTGTTTCTTCAGCTGATAAATTATATGTTTGAGTATCCGCAGTCACATCTTTGGTGAATGTACGATGTACTTTTGTTGGAGATCCTGCTAAACCTACTTTTTCAGCAGCAATTTCTAAATCTTTAAAAGTCATAATTTTCACTTCTTTTCCAAAAGAGTCAACAATATCATTACAGTTCATATAACGCGGTTCGTTCATACCACTTAATGTTGTAAGTAAACACGGAAGTTTTGCCTCAATAACTTCTTCTGTGTCTTCTAAAGATTTTCTTACAATAATTTTTTCTTCATCCACATCCATAATCTTGTCAACATAAGTTACTTGAGGAATATTTAAACGTTCTGCTGTTTGTGGACCAACCTGTGCTGTATCCCCATCAATTGCTTGTCTTCCTGCAATAATCAAATCATATCCCACTTTTTTAAGTGCTGCTGCTAATGTGTATGATGTTGCACACGTATCAGCACCAGCAAATGCACGGTCTGTAATTAAAATACATTCATCTACACCACGTGCATATAATTCTTTTAACATTCCAGTAGCTTGTAAAGGCCCCATAGAAACTACTGTTACTGTTGCACCTTTTTCTTCTTTTAATCTTAATGCTTCTTCTACTCCAGCTAAATCATCTGGATTAATAATACTAGGCACTCCTGCACGAATTAATGTGCCTGTGACTTTATCTACACGAATTTCTGTTGAATCCGGAACTTGCTTAACAAGAACAATAATTTTCATAATATCTATCCTTTCCTTATTTTAACATTGCACCTGCGATTACCATACGTTGTACTTCTGATGTTCCTTCATAAATTTCAGTAATCTTAGCATCTCTAAACATTCTTTCTACTGGATAATCACGAGTATAACCATACCCTCCCATTAATTGAATAGCTTTTGTAGTAACTTCCATTGCAACTTCTGCTGCAAATAATTTTGCTTTTGCAGCTTCTACGGAATATGGTTTACCTGCTTCTTTTTTACAAGCTGCATCATATACTAACCATCTAGCAGCATCTACTTTCGTTTGCATATCTGCTAATTGAAATTGAGTATTTTGGAATTTAGCAATTGATCTTCCAAATTGTTTTCTTGATTTCACATATGGAACTACTTCATCGATAGCACCTTGCGCAATTCCAATCGCTTGTGCAGCAATACCGATACGTCCTCCATCTAATGTCATCATTGCGATTTTAAAACCTTTTCCTTCTTGCCCTAATAAGTGATCTTTTGTTAAACGTACGTTATTAAAAATTAATTCACTTGTTGCACTTCCTCGAATACCTAATTTCTTTTCATGTTGTCCAATAGTAAAACCTGGCATATCTTTTTCAACAATAAATGCTGAGATTCCATGATTTCCTTTTGTTTTATCTGTCATAGCAAAGATTATATACACATCTGCTTCCCCTGCATTTGTAATAAAAATCTTGGTACCATTTAAAATATAATCTTCACCATCTTTCACCGCAGTAGTCTGTTGTCCTGCTGCATCTGTTCCAGCATTAGGTTCAGTTAATCCAAATGCTGCTAATTTTTTTCCTGTACATAAATCAGGAAGATACTTTTCTTTTTGTTCCTGTGTACCAAATGCATAAATTGGCCATGTTCCTAGTGACGTGTGTGCTGATAAAACAACTCCCGTTGTACCACATTTTTTACTTAACTCTTCGACAGCTAAGATATAACTTAAATAATCAGCACCTGCTCCTTTAAATTCTCTTGGAAATGGAATACCTAACATTCTACATTTCTTCATTTTCTCAACATTTTCTTTTGGAAAACGTTCTTCTTCATCAACCTCTGCTGCCAAAGGCTTCACTTCTTTTTCTGCGAACTCTTGAAATAATTTCTTCATCATTTGTTGTTGCTCTGTTAACATGAAGTCCATAATGTTCTCCTCTCCTCTTGATATGTTTTTGAACAATTTTATAGGATTATTCGTGCTTTTTATTGTCATATAATAGCACCGTCCCTAATGATGGAACCCTTAATCCATTTCCATTGTAGACCTTAATTTTTAAAACGTCAATACATTTGTTAAAATTTTAACAAGAATAAGATAATTTTTTAACAAATTGTTGACATGACTTCTCTTATCCGTTATAGTATAAACGTATGAAGTAATTTCATATGGAAAGATAGAAAGAAAGACAGGTATGAGAAAATGAAAAAAACGTATGTAGTAAGTGCTAAACGTAGCGCAATTGGTAGTTTTCTGGGAACTTTATCAACAGTAAAACCAGTTGATTTAGGGGCAACCGTTGTAAAAGCATTACTGGAAGACGCAAAAGTAAAACCAGAGAATGTAGATGAAGTAATTTGTGGAAATGTGTTAAGTGCTGGATTAGGGCAAAATATCGCAAGACAAATTTTATTAGAATCTGGCATTCCAGAAACTGTATGTGCACATTCTATAAATATGGTTTGTGGATCAGGACTTCGTTCCGTTATGGAAGCAGTCATGTCTATCCAATCTGGCTTTAACGACATTGTAATTGCTGGTGGTGTTGAATCAATGTCTCAAGCACCATACTTAGTTCCAGCGAATACACGTTCTGGTAATAAAATGGGAGATTTTACATGTAGAGATCATATGATTTTTGATGCATTAACAGATGCAAAACATGGAATTCATATGGGTGTAACTGCTGAAAATATCGCAAAAAAATATAATATTACACGTGAAATGCAAGATGAATTTGCTTATGCATCACAACAAAAAGCCATTCAAGCAGTTGATTCTGGTAAATTTAAAGATGAAATTGTCCCAATTCAAGTGAAATTAAGAAAAGAAACTATTTCATTTGATACAGATGAATACCCTAACCGTAAAACTTCATTAGAAAAACTTGCAAGCTTACGCCCTGCATTTATTAAAGATGGTACAGTGACTGCTGGGAATGCATCTGGAATTAACGATGGAGCTAGTTTTGTATTATTAGCAAGTGAGGACGCTATTAAAAAATATAACTTAACTCCACTTTGTGAAATTGTGGGTATTGGGCAAGGTGGTGTTGATCCACTTACTATGGGATTAGGACCAACTCCTGCAATACGTAATGCTTTAACATGTGCTAATTTAGCATTAAATGATATTGAGTTAATAGAACTAAATGAAGCATTTGCTGCACAATCATTAGGAGTAATTCATGAATTAGTAGAAGAACATCATATTGATAAAGAGGATTTTATGAATAAGACTAATGTAAATGGTGGTGCAATTGCTTTAGGTCATCCAGTAGGTGCATCAGGAAATCGTATTTTAGTTTCTTTAATTCATGAAATGATAAAACGTGATGCAAAAACTGGACTTGCTTCTCTTTGTATCGGAGGAGGTCAAGGAACTGCAGTTATTGTAAAACGTCCTTAATAAGTTTAATCCAAATGTTCTTATAGTTATGTTAAAAGTGGCTATAACAAATAAATAGCCCTATAAATATTAAAAAACGTGTTAACTTCATTTAGAAGAAAACACGTTTTTTTATGATGTAATTCTAATGACCTAAAAAATGCTTTATATAATTCGTGCATAGGTATCTTTTTTCCTATTTAACATTTCAATACGTTATTTCGACATATAATAATACATACAGATTCCTGCTGCTACCGCAACATTTAATGATTCAAAAGCTTGCATTTCAATATATATTCTTTCATCACATTTATCTAATATATTTTGTGAAACCCCTTTTCCTTCATTTCCAAATACAAGAGCCATTTCGTCTTGACTAATAGTATCACTTAATGATGTTGCATTTGTTAATGATGTTGCGTAAACTTTTATATCTTGATTTTTTAAATCTTCTATAACACTTAGTAAGTCCATTCTAACAACCGGGATATGAAATAGTGCTCCTTGTGTCGATCGAATAACTTTTTCATTGTAAATATCAGCACATCCTTTGGATAATATCACACTACTATAACCAAATGAATGTGCTGTACGTATAATTGTTCCTATATTACCTGGATCTTGTACATCATCTAATAAGATATATCGTTTTCCAGATGCTTTATCAAAAGTGATATAATTACATATCGCAATAATTTTACTTCCAGAAACACTTCCACACAATTTTTTCATGACTTCTTTACTTACACAATGACATGGATATTGATTCCAATAATGATGATAACCTTCTACTGTAATAATTTCACTAATCACATTGGCTTGATGTGCTTCTTGAATAAGATGTTCTCCTTCAATCATAAATTTTTTATCTTTATCTCGATATTTTTTTTCATGATACTTCATCCATTGCTTCACTCTTGTATTTTGAACAGATGTAATAACCATACTGAATTCCTCATTTCTATTTACTGAAAAATTCCCTTTCCAATTGGAAAAGGAATTTTTTAATTAAAGTACAGAAGCACAACGTTTACATAATCCATCTTCTGCTTCAGATGCTGTAATATTCCAACAACGTGGGCAAACATGACCTTCACATTTTGATACAGAAACTTCACATACATCATATGCTTTTAAAGACTCGTTAGTAAATGTTACTTGAGATACAATTAACCACTGGTTAAAATTAGATCCACAGTATTCATCAATTAATGTTTTATCTTCTGATGATACATGCAACATTACATGAGCTTCTAATGATTTACCAATGACTTTATTAGCACGAGCTTCTTCTAATGCCTTAAAAACATCTGTACGAATCACAAATAAACGTTCTACATCCGCTTTAATTTTCTCTGCATTTTCAAAAGTAACTACACTTGGGAAATCACTTAAATGAATACTTACCTCTTCTGCTTTAAAGAAATCATTTACTTCCTCACATGTGTGAACTAAGATTGGAGCCCATAAGCGTAATAAGACATCAACTGCATGGTATAACACTGTTTGTACTTGTCTTCTACGTAATGATTCTTTTTTCTCGATATATAAGATATCTTTTGTGTAATCTAAGTAGTAAGATGAAAATTCATTCGTCATTAAGTTTGTCAGCATTGCATTCACATCCGCAAAACGATATTCATGATAAGCAGTTTTCACATTTTCACTTGTTTCATATAAGCGAATTAACATATATTTATCTAAAGATGGTAATGCATGTACATCTAATAAATCAGCTTTTGTAAAATCACCTTCGTGAATATTCGCTAATAAGAATCTAAATGTATTTCTTACTTTACGATAGTTTTCACTTACTTGTTTTAAAATTTCTTCAGACATACTACAGTCCGCTTGATAATCTACACTAGCTGTCCATAGACGTAAAATATCTGCTCCATATTTTTTTGTAATTTCTCCAGGTGCTACCGCATTCCATTGAGATTTGGACATTTTCACACCTTTTCCATCCATAACAAAACCATGACTTAACACTTGTTTATATGGAGATTTTCCATGTACTGCTGTACCAACAATTAAAGATGAGTTAAACCACCCTCGATATTGGTCACTTCCTTCAAAGTATAAATCAGCAGGATATCCTAAACCACGATCCATCATTGCACCAGTGTGTGAACTACCTGAATCAAACCAAACATCCATTGTATCAGTTTCTTTTCTAAATACACCATTTGGTGATGCAGGATGCGTAAATCCTTCTGGTAATAAGTCTTTCGCTTCTTTTTCAAACCAAATATTAGAACCATATTCTTTAAACAATGCAGCTACATGCTTAAATACAGCTTCATCCATAATTGGTGTATCATCTTCCGCATAGAAAATTGGAATTGGAACACCCCATGCACGTTGACGAGAAATACACCAATCTCCTCGATCTGCAATCATATTATGCATTCTTTGTTGTCCCCATTTTGGAATCCAATCAACTGCTGCAATTTCATCTAATAATTCTTGACGAATTTTATCAATTGACGCAAACCACTGTGTAGTCGCTCTAAAAATAATAGGTTTTTTTGTTCTCCAATCATGTGGATATGAATGTGTAATAAATTCTAGTTTTAATAAAGCTTTAATTTCATCTAATTTTTGTGTAACTGTTTTATTCGCATCATCTACATATTGTCCTTCTAACCATTCTCCACTTTCTTTAGTTAAACATCCTTTTTCATCAACATTACAGTATGCTGGAAGTCCATATTTTTGACCAACAAAGAAGTCATCAGCACCAAAACCAGGAGCTGTATGAACACAACCTGTACCTGCAGTAGCTGTAACATGATCTCCTAAAATAATTAGAGATTCACGATCATAAAGTGGGTGTTGGCAAGTAATCATTTCTAATTCTCTTCCCTTAAATGTTTTCACAATTTCTTTTTCAGA
>CAJFOG010000005.1 GCA_904395785.1 uncultured Eubacterium sp.
CGTTTAGTTACAAGTGGCGCAATTACTGCAGAAACTGCAAAAGAATATATGATTGAGGAATAGGATGTTAGCTAACATCCTATTTTTATATATAATAAAACCACCAGATTGAAGTGCACCCCGTTTATTGGATATTCATAAATAGAGGTACATTTCAATGCCGGTGGATATTTAATTTTCATCTTCATTATGATGCCAATCCACAGGATATTCTTTTTTATGTTGAAATGTTTGTAATGTTTGATTATCTTTAAATTGTAGATGCAATGCATACGCACCTGTTTGCATATATATGCTATATTGATCATAAATAGCGTCTGGAAACAATTGTTTTGCTTGTGCATAAGTAAGTTGCGTAATATTTACATCATGATAAGTAATTTCAGCATCTATAGGGTATAGACGTATGGAGGCGATAATTGCTTCTTTTAATGGTTCATCTTTTTCTACATAAAGGTCTAATTCTCCTATCACTTTTCTTTTTTTATTATAAAGTTTTATACCTGTATAATAGGAGTCCTGTATTAAGGGTTGTTCAAAGTCAAGGTGAGATAAATAGCTACATGAATATAATGCCTTCATTTGTGTTTCACCGACTACAATAGTTTGATTTTCTATTTTAATAGGTATTGGTGCATCTAAAGTTTTCATAGAAGAACATGCTGTTAGATTAAGAAGTATTGCACATATAGTAACTATCTTTAAAAGAAATTTCATAAAAATCCTCCATCGTTATTTAGTGTATAAACTATATCATATACAAGAGAAAATACAAGTATGCTTATATAAGAATAAAATAGGTAAAATGTCATGTATTTGTAGAAAAATATGGAAATTTCAGTTATAATTGTAACGTTATATATTAAATTGTCTAATTATCTTTATATAGGTAGATAGTATACATTAATAAGTTATACGAATCAGGAGGAACTAATGTGAAAAATTACCTTCATACATTAAATTATTCTTATAAAAGAAAAATAGGGATTATCTTAACTGTTTTTATAATCGTTATGTTATATAGTGGTATTAGTTTATATAATTATTACAATCATCAAGTTGAAATATTAGTAGATAAAGAAGCAAAGTCAACGATTGAAAATGTATCTTCACAAAATGTAATTGCGATAAAAAAAGAAATAAATAGTAAATTTACGTTAATGAAATCTATTGCAGGAGATATTACAAGTGATGATCAAATACGTTTAGATCGTATTTTAAATGATTTAACAGCATATAGTGAAACATATGGCTTTTATAATATGGGAATTGTTATGCCAGATGGAACATGTTATACAACTTTAAATGAAGTCATGAATATTGCAGGGTTTGATTATATAGTCAAAGGATTTAATGGTAAACATAGTGTAACAAATAGTCGTTTAAGCGAAGATGAACAGCATATGCTTAATATTTTTACATATCCAATTCAAAAAGATGATAAAGTGATTATGCTGTTGACGGCTACATATAAATCTTCTACTTTTGTGAATTTATTAAATATAAATTCTTTTGATGGAAAAGGACAAAGTGTAGTGTTAGATAGCGATGGAAATCTTGTCGCAAAATATGCAGATATGGAAGAAGAAAATCTACAATATTATACGAAGTTAGAAGAAGAAAATGCTTCTATGTTTTATAAATTACAAGAAGATATGTCTAATTCATCAAAAGGATATATAGAGTATCAGTTAAATAATGAAACTTATTTAGCATATTATGAACCAATAGGGATAAATGATTGGTATATTATATCTTTTGTACCTAGAAGTGTCGTATATTCGAATGCAATGCTAGTTGGACGTGTTTTACAAAATGTTAATTTTTTAGTAATTGGATTTTTAATTGTTTTCGGAAGTATTTTAATTATCACTTTTATACGTTATCGATATAATATTATGCATGTACTTTTTACAGATGAACTTACAAAAGGAAAAAACTTTGAATGTTTAAAAGTAGATTTTCAAAAGTTAAAACGAAATCATAGATATTATAAATCATTAATAGTTTTTGATATTGATAAATTTAAAACGGTGAATATGATTTATGGATCAAGTTATGGAGATGAAGTGATTATTTATCTTGCAAGGTTATTTCACAGAATATTCCCTGAAGATACATTATACAGAGATAGTGCGGATTTATTTATCGCAATTGTTGAACATGAAGATAAAGGTGAATTAATAAAAAAATTAAATATGTTTCATGGACAAATTATAGAAGATTGTGAAACACAAAAGTTAGTACCAATTACGATTTCAATGGGAATTTGCAGTATGAATAACGAAGATAATTTACATCGTATATATAGTAATGCATTAATTGCGAAAACAAAAGTTAAAGGAAAAGTTCATGAGTTTTATGGATTTTTTGATAAACGTAGTAGTGAAGAAATAATTAGTAATCAAAAGTTAGAATCTGGTTTTCATAAAGCTGTGTTACAACAGGAATTTGAAGTATGGTATCAACCTAAAGTAGATATGCGTAGTGGGGAAATACATGGTGCAGAGGCATTGGTACGTTGGCGTAAAAAAAATGGAACAATAGTATCTCCTGGCAAGTTTATTCCTTTGTTTGAGCATAATAGACAAATTGTTGAATTAGATAAACTTGTAATTGAAATGGTATGTAAGGATATGCAAGTAATGAAAAAAAATCATCTAAAAATTGTACCAATTTCAGTAAATTTATCACGTCGACATTTGGAACAACCAGGTTTATTAGATATGATTAAAAAAACAATAGAATATTATGAAGTAGAGCCTAAGAATTTGGTGTTTGAAATTACAGAAAGTGCATTAGTTGATGACAAAGAAGGAATCGATACTTTAGTTACGAATTTACAACATATGGGATTTTTAGTAGATATGGATGATTATGGTACAGGAACATCAACAATACGTTCTTTATCTACATCTAATTTTAATACTTTAAAGTTAGATAAATCTTTTATTGATAAAATTGGTGAAGAAAAAATGGATACGATTTTACGTTCTACAATCTCAATGGTTAGAAAGTTGAACATGGAAATTATTGCGGAAGGTGTAGAAACAAAAGAACAAGTGAATTTTCTAATCGCAAATGAGTGTTTTATTGCACAGGGATATTATTTTTATAAACCATTGGATAAAGAACCGTTTATGGAATTACTGAAAGGATAGGAAGAAAGAGAGGTGGAGAAATGGAACAATTATTATTAAGAAGAATGATACAGTCATTTTCTATCATAGGTTTTGTAGTCATTATCATTTTTTCAATTATTGTGTATCAATTAAAAATTGAAGATACAAGAGATAAATTAGCAGATATGTTAAACCAAGCTACAGCATCTTATGAAGAAATGAAAGAAAAAAATGAAGAGAAGCTTGCATCGAATGAAAATACCTATATTAAACGAGCATATGCAATAGCGTATTTTTTAGAAAATGACGAAAGTTTATTAACAAAAAAAGGCTTACAGAATATTAAAGATTTAATGGAAGTGGAAGCTATTCATTTAATTGATAAAGATGGTAAAATAGTTTTAAGCAGTGAAGAACAATCAGTTGGTTTAAATTTATTGAAGCATGAACAAGCAAAACCGTTTTGGGATTTAATTCATTCAAAGAATATGGATGACTATGTAGTGCAATATGAAGCCATGAATATTCTGGATAGTGAGAAGCGAAGTTTTATTGGCGTAAAGACAGGTATGAAAGATTTTTCTGTTATACAGATAGGTTTAGAAGATTCGGTGTTTAAAAATATTATACATGAAGATATTATTAAGAAAGTACTACATCGTATACCGACATTATATGAAGAAGCTATTGTTGCGATTAACGGAAAAACAGGGGAAATTGACAGCTTAACAGTGAATAATATTCAAGAATTTAAAATTGAAGGAAAACAAAATGGAGAATTATTAGCCTATTTAAAAGAACTACCTTCAGGTTCAATGATTAAAATTAATAATGAATTACAAATTATTAATATAAAAATATTAGATGATGGAACAATATTGTGTGCAATTAATAAGACAACGAAAATACTAGCAGATTTTGTATACTTTATTTTATTAATGTGCTTAGGGTTAGTTGCATTACTATGTGTTTATTATTTCATTTTACATAAAATATTAAAGAAATATGTATTAAATGATTTTAAAAAACTAGAAAAAGATGTAGAAGAACTTATGCAAGGAAATTACGATGTAGATTTTAAAATACATAATCAAACAGAGTTACAATCATTTAGTATTGTATTAAATCATTGGAAAAATAGTTACAGATTTAAAGAATTAAGGATGAGTCGTATTATTGGAGCATTAGATATGCATGTAGCAATATTTGAATGTTTATATGCAATTAATAATACTTTTTTCTCAAAGAATTTTGTGTCTATGTTAGGATTAGACGATGCTACTTTAGAAAAAGTTAAAGATTCTTGTGAAGAATTTGAGCGTTATATTATGAAATTATTAGAAACAGCTGATAAAAATCAATTGATTTATGTGAATGGTAAATATGTGACAATTCGTAGCTTTAAATTAGATCAAGAGTTTTATGGAGTAGTGATTGATAAAACTGAGGATATAATAGCTGCCGATTCTATTCGTACAGAATTATTAGAAACGAAACAGTTGATTAATCAAGATTCACTTACACATTTGTTAAATCGTAATGGATTTGAAGAATATGTGAAAAAGTTTATGGAAAATCATCCAAAAGAAGGAACAATGATTATTTTTGATTTAGATAATTTTAAAAAAGTAAATGATGAAATGGGGCATCCTGAAGGAGATCGTTTACTACAAGAGTTTGCGAATCGTCTACAAAATTATTTTGCGTTAGATGCCTATTGGGCAAGATTAGGTGGAGATGAATTTGTTATTTTTATAAAAAACAAATTAGAAGTTGATGAATTACATACAATTTTAAATAATTTTATGACGTATATTAGAAGTGAATTATATTATTACTATAAGAAATTTCTTATTTCTACAAGTGTTGGTGCGATTATTCAAGATAATCATCAATATACATATGATGAATTGTATAAATTTGCGGATGTAGCATTATATATCGCAAAGCACAAAGGAAAAAATACATATTATATTAATCAGCACCATATCACATGTATGAAAGATAATTGTGAATACTGTAAAGATGATTGTGAGCGTAAAAAAATGTTAGGAATTTTATAGTATCTGTTTATACAGATGCTTTTTCTTTATTTGTCTTAACAAAAAAAATTTAGTATAATAAGAAAATCAAGAGAGGAGGAATTTTTATTTTTAATGAATTTTTATGTGTGAGTGCATTCATTGCGTTAGTATGTGTCACAATGGTAAAATTTGGTTCTAAAATAGGAGTACCATCATTAATTTTATTTATTGGGTTTGGAATGACATTTGGAAGTGATGGTATTTTTCAAATTCACTTTGATGACTTTGTGTTAAG
>CAJFOG010000006.1 GCA_904395785.1 uncultured Eubacterium sp.
AGTTCACTGGTTTTAGTGTTGGCATGCAGGGCATATGCCAATAAATTCTAAACGATGATCTTCAATCAGAAAACCACTTTCTTGTTGAATTTCTTTCTCAAGAGTATGTAGTGGACAATGATGGATAGAAACGATTTTTCCACATTTCGTACAAATTAAATAATGTTCATGTGTATGACCACATAAGCGATAGTAGTATTTTCCACTTTGACTCGTACTTACTTGGACAATATTATGTTTACATAGTAATGTAATTGTACGATAAATAGTACTTAAATTCATTTTTGTAGTGTGCTTTGATCGCTCATATATTTCTTCAATAGGTAAAGGTGTATCACAGTCAGATAAGATGTTTAAGATGGCTACACGTTTTTCAGTAACTTTTAACCCCTTATCCTTCAACTGTTTCGTAATGTTAATCATTAAATCACCTCTTTGCTACACTATAACATATTAAATAGGAAAAAGAAAGATAAAGAAATTATAGATTATACATTGCATAATACATCATATCTGTTTAATTTCTGAAATAGATGCTCTTACTTTTGATAGTGTTTCTTTTGCTTTTTCTTTGTTCATGAACATCGAGATAACATATAAAGAATCTAATATACTTAATTGTGCAATACGTGAAGATAAGGCTTCTGAGTGAAATTCAATTTCTTCAGATATTGAAATAAACACTGAATCCCCTAGTTTTGCTAATGGTGAGGATGCATGACTTGTTATGACGATAACTTTTGCACCTACTTCTTTTACTTTTTCTGCAATTTTGATTGTTTCTTTTGCATTACCTGTATGTGAAATACAAATTGCACAGTCCTGTTGCGTTAGTAAAGATGCCTCCATTATTTGCATATGATAATCTGTACTGTGATGTACAGAAATAGGTGAACGCAAAAATTTATGATATGCATCTTGAGCGACTATTTCTGAACCACCTACACCGAAAAAATATAGCGTTTTGGAATTAGCAATCATGTTTGCTGCCGCCTGTAATTTATCTAATTGCAACATTTTTTTTGTATCGTTTAAGCTTTTTGTATTAGAATCAAATACTTTTTGAGCAATTGTTAGAAAATTGTCGTCATCTTGTATTGTTTCGTGAATAGATGTTGAAGAAAACTCATTTTCTTGTAGTAAAATTGCCATTTTAAACTCTTTGAAACCAGAATAACCTAGTTTTTTTGCAAATTGAAAAAGTGTTGAACCTGCAACATGCAATTCACTAGATAAATCACTGATAGAGTGATAGGCAACAGCATTAGGGTTTTCTAAAATATAATTTGCAATACGCTGTTCAGTGGAACTTAAGCCATTATATAAAGATTTGATTTTGAGTCTAATAGATATATTCATGTAGATTCTCCTTTATGTATTGAATAGTTATATTTTTATTATAACAAAAAAATATTTTTTATAAAACTATTTACAAAAAATATTTTTTCAATTATAATGTAACCAAGAAATGGAGGCGCTTACATGGAAGTAGGAGTAGTTGGACTTGGTAAGATGGGTTTAAATATCGCATGTAATTTAAAATCTCATCACTATGATGTTATGGGATATGATGTATCTGAACAAGTAAGAGAAAATGGTAAAAAAGAAGGTATTAGAATGTATCATAATTTAGAAACTATGATACAAGCATTTAAGGAAAGAAAAGTTATATGGTTGATGTTACCTGCTGGAGAAATTACAGAAGGTGTTTTACAGACATTAATGAAAACGCTTACTAAGAATGATATAGTAATTGAAGGTGGTAATTCTAACTTTAAAGATTCTATCAGAAGAGCACAAGCATTTAAAGAATTAGGAATTCATTATTTTGATTGTGGTACTTCAGGTGGGATTTCTGGTGCTCTTGGTGGTGCATGTACTATGATTGGAGGAGATGCAGAAGTTTTTAAAGAAATAGAACAGATTTTTAAAGATATTTCAGTAGAAAATGGTTATTTATATACTGGAAAGTCAGGTAGTGGGCATTTTCTAAAGATGGTGCATAATGGCATTGAATATGGCATGATGCAAGCAATTGGAGAAGGTTTTCAAGTTGTTTCACAAAGTGAATTTGATTATGATTTAGCACAAGTTGCTCGTGTTTGGAATCATGGATCTGTTATTCGTGGATGGTTGATGGAGATAGCGCAGCAACAATTTATGGAAAGTCCTAATTTAGAAGAATATCGGGGTATTGTTGCAGCTTCTGGTGAAGCAAAATGGACAATTGAAACAGCATTAGATATGGGTGTGGCAGTACCAACAATAGCATTAAGTTTATTTATGAGAAACTTATCTCAAGAAGATGATAGTTTTTCTGCAAAGGTTGTGTCAGCATTACGTAATGGATTTGGTGGTCATACAGTTGTGAAAAAGGATGACTAAAGAATGAATATTTAGAATAGGAGAGTAGTTATGGAAACATTAAGTGTAGTACAGAGTTTACTTATTGCTTTATGGGTAGCAGCAGTTATGTCTAGGTGGCTAGGAGGAGGTGCTACATTAACCCTTCGTTTTTCACCATTGATGACAGGTCTTGTTGTAGGGGTGATTATGGGGGATGTTAAGCAGGCAATGATTGTCACAGCAGCATTACAATTAATTTATATGGGGGTATTTTCACCAGGAGGATCTATGCCATCAGAACCTTCCATTGCAGCGGCTATCGCAGTGCCTGTAGCTTTATTAGGAGATTTAAAGCCAGAAGCTGCGATTGCTGTTGCAGTACCAGTAGGATTATTAGGTAGTTATTTATATCAATTACGTTTCTTTATTAATACATTTTTAGGAAAGTATACAGATAAAGCTGTTGAAGAACTAAATGATCGTGCAATTAAGCGTTCTATTATCACATTGCCTACGCTTGCATCATTTACATTATTCGTACCATTAGTTTTTGTAGCGTTGTATTTTGGTGCACCAATGATTGCCGATGTCATTACAATGTTAGAAGGTACAGTAGTATTTCATATCTTAGAAGTAGTAGGAGGAGGTCTTGCGGCAATTGGAATCGCAACAACAGTATATGTAATTGGTCGTAAGGATTATTTAGTGTTCTTTTTCTTAGCATATTTTATGAGTGTATCATTAAAATCATTGAATATCACAATGGTTACTTATGCAATTTTTGGTTTATTAATAGCACTAATCTTTATTATGACGCAAAAAGGTAAACAAAGCTCTACGCAAACGACATCGTCTTCGATAAATAGTGTGGATGAAGATGATTATGATGATGGATTTTAAGGAGAAGGTACTATGAATGAATATGAAAAAAGAGCTTCTTTAGCTCCAGAAGAAATAACGAAAAAAGATGTTACTAAAGCTTATTTGCGATGGCATTTTGCGAATGAGATTCCACATACGTTTGAACGTTATCTTGCACCATCCTTATTATATGGGATGATGCCTATTTTAAGAAAATTATATAAAGATGATGAAGCATTAAAAGCAGCGTATAAAAGACAATTATTATTTTTTAATACACAGTTGAGTTGGGGTGGAGGAGTTATTACAGGATTAATGGCTTCTATGGAGGCACAGCGTGCTAAAGAAGAATATGAAAAATCAGAAATTACGATGCAAGATGATTTAATGTATAATACGAAAGCAGGATTAATGGGGGCACTTGCAGGAATTGGAGATGCGATTGATTCAGGAACTGTACAATACATCTTTATAGCAATTGCAGTCCCATGGGCACAGCAAGGTAGTGCATTAGGTGCATTATTTCCATTTATTTGTTTTGCGCTTTACCAAGCATTATTAGGTGTGTTTTTCGCAAGACAAGCATTTTCAATGGGAAGAAATGCAACAGGATTAATGGCAAATACAGGAGTACAAACAGCAATTGATACATTATCTGTGTTAGGATTGTTTATGATGGGTATTCTTGCGGGAAATTATGTAAAGGTATCATCTTCATTAAACTTTACAATTTCAGGAAAAGAGTTTGTCATTCAAGATATATTAGATTCTATTGTACCAGGTTTATTACCATTAGCAGCAGTTATGGGCGTATATTGGTACTATAATAAAAAAGGTTTAAAAGTTACACCAGCATTATTGTGGCTTACATTAATTTTAATTGTATTAGCTGGTATTGGTATTTTATAAAAAGGAGAGATAAACAATGGGTGTTGTAAATTTAGCACGTGTAGATGAGCGTTTAATTCATGGACAAGTAATGGTAACACTTTCTCAAAAAAGTGGTGTAAATTCAATTTTTGTGGTAGATGATGTTGTCGCAAATGATAAGTTTATGAGAGAGTTATACAAAAATGCAGGTAGTCGTACAGGACAAAAAACAATTGTTATTACGACAGAAAAAGCAAAGTTTTATTGGGATGAATACCAATTTAAAGATTATAACTGTATTTTAATCGCAAAAACAGTAAAAGTCATGTATGAGTTAGTAAAACATGGGATACCTATGAAAGAATTAAATATTGGTGGTATTGCGCAAAAAGATCCTGATAAAGATTTACTTGTGACAAAATCAGTTTATATCAATAAAGAAGATGTGGATCGTTTAGTAGAGTTAAAAGAAAAATATGGAGTAGAAAACATTTATTTTCAAGCAACACCATCTGCTCCTAGAACAGAATTAAAAGATGTAGTAAGTAAGTTTCAATAGTCAATGGTAAGTGGAGGTTTATCATGGAAGATATGTGGAAAGATTGGTTTATTAGATATTCATCAATATATAAATGTCGTTATACTAAAAAAGAAAAGATGAGATTTTTAAAAGCATTTGTTGTAGATATTGCGCAAATACGAAAAGACATTAAAGTTATAGAATATCAACATGGTATCACGAATGTATATGTAGGTGATGTTGAACATGCTGATAAGATTATTTGCACATATTATGATACACCTCCTATTTCTATAAAAAATTATCCTTTATTTGATACAAAATTACAAAAAAAACAAATACTAAGTGCAATTATACCGATGACAACATTATGGATATTTTTTGGAGGAATCTTTACATTTATCTTATATCATAATTTGATAAATAAATTTTCCTTAGTATCGATACAAACATTAGGTACTATTATCTTATATTTTTTATATTTTAAAATCTTATCTAGTATATCTAAAGGTGCAATAAATCGTAAAACACTTATTAGAAATACATCATCTCTGTTATGTATACTAGATATATTAAATAAATATCAATTAAACAAAAAGATAGCTTTTGCTTTTGTGGATGGTGGATGTAGTGGTGGACAAGGATTAGACATATTGTGTAGCGTAACTAGAAAAAATGCGAAGATTTATTACTTAGACTGTATCGGAGCAGATGCAACGTTATATGGACTTGGTAATTTTAAAAAACTAGATGATAATGAAAGAATACAGCTTCTATCTTCCACACAGCGTGTACAGTATTTGTTTTGTGCAGATCAAAAGGATGATGATGGATTTAAATTAGATCAGAAGATATTGAAGCAAAAGCATATGAATTATGAAAATTATCTAG
>CAJFOG010000007.1 GCA_904395785.1 uncultured Eubacterium sp.
AAGAGCGGGATTATTACATGATATAGGAAAGGCAATGGATTTCGAAGTTGAAGGAAGTCATATTGAATTAGGTTATAAATTTTGTAAGAAATATGGAGAACATGATGTTGTATTGAATGGAATTGAATCACATCATGGAGAAGTTGAGCCTAAGTATTTAATTAGTAATTTAGTAATTGCAGCAGATACGTTAAGTGCAGCACGCCCAGGTGCTCGCTATGAGGCATTACAAAACTATATTAACCGTCTTGAAGATATTGAGAAGATTACGAAATCATTTGATGGTGTGGAGTCTTCTTATGCGATTCAAGCAGGACGTGAGGTTCGTGTTATGGTACAACCTGAACAAATTGATGATTTAGGGTGTCATAAACTTGCGAGAGATATTAAAGATAAAATTGAAGCAGAACTTACATATCCTGGACATATCAAGGTGACAGTTATTCGAGAAACGAGATCAAGTGAATTGGCAAAGTAATGTTATGAAGATTTTATTTATTGGAGATATCGTAGGCTCTGTTGGCCGCGAAATGGTAAAAGAGCAAGTAGCAAAATTAAAGGAACAATATCAATTGGATTTGGTAATTGGTAATGGAGAAAATGCTGCTCATGGAAAAGGAATTACAAGAAAAATTTATAATCAATTACGAAATTATGGATTAGATGTCATTACAATGGGTAACCATACATTTGCGAAAGATGACTTATATCAATTCATTCATGAAGCAGATCGTTTAGTTAGACCAGGAAATATGGAACCATTAACGTTTGGGAATCATACGATTATCTTAGAAGTAAAAGGAAAAAAAGTAGCAATTTCAAATTTATGCGGAGAAGTGTTTATGCATCAAGTTGTAGATTCGCCATTTTACTGTATGGAGGATATTTTACAGCAAGTAGAAGCGGATATTTATTTGGTTGATTTACATGCGGAAGCAACAAGTGAAAAAATAGCATTTGCATATCACTTTGCAGATCGTGTGCAAGCTATTGTAGGAACACATACACATGTACAAACAGCGGATGAACGTATTATTGATGGGTGTGCTACAATTACGGATTTAGGTATGTGTGGAGCATATCGTAGTGTATTAGGAAGAGATGTTGATGAAATTGTTACAAGATTTACGACGAATGAGAAAACAAAATATAAAATAGCAGAAGGACCTGGTATTTTTTGTGGGGTGATTGTAGAGATTGATGATGAAACAAATCGTGCGATAAATATTCAAAGAATACAAGTTCGACCTGAAGAAAGATAGTACAATGTTGTGCTATCTTTTTTATCAAGTGATGTAATAAAAAATTATAAGTAAAAATACAAGGTTAATTTGGTCTTACCACTTGAAACTAGGTGCTGTTATTGTTATAATAATAAAGGTTGTAAAGTGAGGAGGAATAAACAATGGCAGTTATTATTAATGTTGATACTTGCATCGGATGTGGTGCATGTGTGGGAGTTTGCCCAGTAGGTGCTTTAAGCATGAATGACGAGGGTAAATCAGTTTGCGATGAAGGAACTTGCATCGACTGCGGGTCTTGTATTTCTGCATGCCCTGTAGAAGCTATCTCTCAGTAAACCAAGTAGAAATGCTTGGTTTTTTTAAGAACAAAATAAGCAAAAAAGTTATATATAATATAAAGAAAGCAGGATTGATAAAATGAAACAACAACCAGGATGGGCATTGCCTGATTTAAGGGCGGCACAAAAACGTACAAAAACAGAATCTGTCATTGAGCGCTCTTTATTCCAGATTCCAAGTGAAATTAAACAACTTGGACAAGGAAAAAAATATTATTTAAGAACTTATGGATGTCAAGCAAATGAGCGTGATTCTGAAACAATTGCTGGGATATTAGAAGAGTTAATGTTTATACCGGTTAATGTTCCAGAAGAAGCTGATTTAGTTATATTAAATACATGTGCAGTACGTAAAAATGCAGAAGATAAAGTATTAGGTGAAATGGGATCATTAAAACGTCTTCAAAGAGATAATCCGGATGTGATTTTTGGTTTATGTGGATGTATGGCACAAGAAGAAGAAGTCGTAAATTTATTACTAGAAAAATACCGTCATGTAAAATTAATTTTCGGTACACATAATATTCATCGTTTACCTGAGTTATTATATGATGTAATGTTAGGTGGAAAACGTAGTGTGGAAGTATTGTCAAAAGAAGGAGAAGTTATTGAAAACCTTCCTGTAAAGCGTTTTGGTAAACATAAAGCATGGGTTAATATAATGTATGGGTGTGATAAGTTTTGTACATATTGCATTGTTCCTTATACACGTGGTAAAGAACGCTCAAGAACAATGGAAGATGTATTAGAGGAAATCCGTGAATTAAAAAATGAAGGATATAAAGAAGTAACGTTATTAGGACAAAATGTTAACTCTTATGGGAAAGACTTACATATTGAGAAAGGTTTTGCGGCTTTATTAGAAGAAACTGCAAAAATTGGGATTGATCGTATTCGTTTTACTACTTCACATCCATGGGATTTTAGTGATGAAATGATTGATGTAATTGCGAAATATGATAATATTATGCCGTTTATTCACTTGCCAGTACAAAGTGGAGATTCTGATATGTTAAAAATTATGGGAAGACGTTATACAAGAGAAGAGTATTTAACATTATTCCATAAAATTAAAGATAAAGTGAAAAATTGTGCTTTCTCTACAGATATTATTGTTGGTTTTCCAAATGAAACAGAAGAGCAGTTCCAACAAACTTTATCATTAGTAGATGAGTGTAAATTTGATAATGCATATACATTTATTTACTCTCCTCGTGAAGGTACTCCAGCTGCTAAGATGGATGATAATGTGAGTTTAGAAGTAAAACAACGTCGTTTAGCTGAGTTAAATGAGCGTTGGAATGTATATGCGAATGAGAAAAATATGGCATATCAAGGACAAATAGTGAAAGTTTTAGTAGATGGTGTAAGTAAAAAGAATAAAGAAGTATATAGTGGGTATACGGAGACAAATAAATTAGTAAACTTTAGCGCAACTGATGTAAAACCAGGTGATATTGTAAATGTTCGCATTACTGCATGTAAAACGTTCTCTTTAGATGGAGAAATGTGTTAAGAAAAGAAAAGTGAGAAATCACTTTTTTTATATATTTATAGAAAAATTAGCAAAGTAATGCCTTTTTTTGGTTAAGAAGTGGTATAATAGGAATGTTAAGTTAGTTTACTATGCATTTTTGCATATATATTATATATAATATAAGAATAATGGAGGTTTTATATATGGATCAAGTACGCATTTTTGCGCTTGGAGGACTTGACGAAAACGGTAAAAATATGTATATCGTTGAAGTCAATGAATCTATTTTTATTATTGAAGCTGGATTAAAATACCCTGATACGGCGCAGTTAGGGGTGGAGTTCATTATTCCTGATTTTTCATATTTAATTGAAAATAAGGATCGAATTAAAGGTTTATTTATTACGCACGCACATGATGATGTTATTGCAGCAGTGCCATATTTATTAAAACAAATGAATATACCTGTATATACTGGTGCTTTAACTGCAAGCATATTACACGAAACACTAAAAAAAGAAGGTATAAAAAATGCGAAAATTCATCGTTTAAAACGCGCAAGTCGTCAAACAATTGGTGGAGTGAAAGTAAGAACATTCCCAATGACACATGCATTCCCAGATACATTTGGAATAGCAATTGGTACAGATCAAGGATATATTGTATATACAGGTGAGTTTATTATCGATTATGATATGTTACAAGAACAATATCGTTGTGATTTAAATGAATTAAGTGATATTGGGAAAAAAGGTGTGCTTTGTTTATTAAGTGAATCACAAGGAATTGAAGTTTCTGGACATACAGCCCCAAGACATCGTATTACAAGCTTAATTGAGCCGATGTTTGAGCAAAGTGAAGGTCGTATCTTAATATCATGTTATGCACAAAGCTTATTTAGAATTATTGAAATTATTGATCTTGCGAAAAAATATAATAAAAAGATTTTTTTTCATGATAAAGGTGTCCGAAGCTTACTAAAACATTTAGAATCTATGAAGTATTATAGAGTACCAAAAGAAATTGTAGTAACAGATAAGGAATTTCATAATGATTTAGAAGACATTATTGTGTTAATTAGTGGAAATGGTAAAAATTTATTTACAACGATGACTAATATTGCGAATCATGAAGATCGATATGTGAAATTTAAAACAACAGATACTATTATTGTCGCAAGCCCTGTTGTATCCGGTACAGAACTTGAAGCCAATAATATGGAAAATGAAATATACAAAGAGGGAGGAAGAATTTATTCATTAAGCAGTAAAACCGTATTATCTATGCATCCATCTATGGAAGATTTAAAAATGATGTTGTATTTATTCCAACCTAAATATTACATTCCAGTAAAAGGAGAATATCGTCATTTATACATGAATGCAAAATTAGCAAGTAATATGGGATATTCCCCAGATCGTGTTGTTGTGTTAGAAAATGGACAAATCGCAACATTTGAAAATGGTATATTAAAAAGTGCATCAGATTATTTAGAATTAGATGATACTTTAATTGATGGAAAAGAAACATGGGATTTAAAAGGTGTTGTGTTAAAAGATCGTGAAGTTTTATCAACAGATGGTGTGATGATTATTGGGGTAGGTGTACATACTCGTAGTAAAAAAGTTATCAATGGTCCAGATATTCAAACGCGAGGATTGATTTATTTAAAAGATGCAGATCATATTATTAAAGAAGTTGGAAATATCATGGAAGAATGTATTGAGAAAGCTGTGAAAGAAAAAAGATACGATAATTTAGAAGTTAGAGGAGAAGCCAAAGATAAAATTACAAAATATTTGGTGAAAGAAACTGGAAAACGTCCAATGGTGTTACCTGTTATTCTTGAAATCAATGTTTAATCTTATTGGAGGATTATTATGGCTGTAAAGTCTAAGACAAGAAGAAATAAAAAAAAGAAACAAGGATTAGATCAGGAGTTTTATATATACATACATGGTCTTATTTTAATTACACTATCTTGTATTGGGTGTTTGCAAATTGGATTTGTAGGCGAAATGATGACAGGAATTATTCGGTATTTCTTCGGGAATTTATATGGTATCATTTATGGTATTATCATTTTTTACAGTATATTACTTATGTTTAGAAAAAGTATTACTGAATTTCCAATGAAGTATATTGTAGGGACGTTATGCTTTTTAATTGCTTGGTTGTTATTGGCTTCGTTACCAACAGATCATTCGTTGTCGGGAATGGATATATTTTCTAATTATATATCAAATACTATCGCGATATTACGTGAAGAAAAACAAGTAGGTGGAGGATGTATAGGGGCATTACTTGTCTCTATCTCTACCTTTTTATTTGATGAAATGGGAACAAAAATTATTGTTGTGGCGCTATTTGTATTAGGAGGTTTATTATTTGGTAGTAAAGTTATTTTTGTATATTTATATAAACAAATAGGTGTAGTACGTTCAATGAAGTTACCAAAGAAAAAGAAAGTTACAAGAAAGATTGAAAAAGTTCGTTCTCATCAAAAAGTAGAAGATTATAAAGAAGATGATACAAGTATTGAAGATCGTATTCGTCCAGGACAAGTTTCTTTTTTAGATATAGATGAGGAAGCACATGAAGTTGTAGAACAATCAAATACCAAAAAAGTATCTTTTCTTGATGTAGATAAAACACAACCTATCCCGACAGTGAAAGCACAAGATCAAAAAGTAGAAACTGTAGAAGTTAATGCAGATCAGTTTGTATCATCTTTTCATGAAGATTATACAAATTACCAATTACCAAGTATTAATTTGCTTAAAGATGTTGGTAAGAAAAATCGAAGTAGAGCAAATGTAGATGCGGCAAATGAAGCTGGCAGAAGATTAATTGAAATATTAGATCAATTTCATGTTAAGGCAACACTAGTCGCAACACATATTGGACCAGCAGTTACTAAATTTGAGTTAAAGCCTGATTTAGGTGTGCGAGTAAATAAGATTAGTAACTTACAATATGATATAAAAATGGCATTAGCTGCGAAGGATATTCGTATTGAAGCACCAATCCCTGGAAAAAGTGCTGTAGGTATTGAGATTCCAAATGCAGAAAAAACAATGGTTGGTATGAAGGAATTATTGTATCAAGTGCCTGAACAATATACTTCTAAAAAACTGTTATTTGCGTTAGGAAAAGACTTAATGGGGAATTGTGTATATGGAGAATTAAACAAAATGCCACACTTATTGATTGCAGGGGCAACAGGTAGTGGGAAAAGTGTTTGTGTGAATTCCATTATTACTTCTATTTTGATGCGAGCAAAACCAGATGAAGTAAAATTATTGCTTGTAGATCCTAAAAAAGTAGAGTTTACACCATATAAGACGATTCCTCATTTATTAGGCCCTGTAATTACAGATGGAGAAGAAGCGAATCGTGCATTAAAAGTAATTGTGGCAATGATGGATCAACGTTATGAGTTATTTGCGAAAGTAGGCGTTAGAAATATTAGTGGATATAATGCATACTTACAGGAACATAGAGAAGAACAATTACAACCGTTGCCTTGGATTGTAGTGATTATTGATGAGTTGGCAGATTTAATGTTAGTAGCAGCTAAAGAGGTAGAAGCTAGTATTCAGCGTATCACACAGTTAGCACGTGCTGCTGGGATTCATTTGATTGTTGCGACGCAACGTCCTAGTGTTGATGTTATTACAGGTGTTATTAAAGCGAATATACCTTCAAGAATTGCATTTGCGGTATCTAGTGCAGTTGATTCAAGAACAATTTTAGATCAAGTAGGTGCTGAAAAGTTATTAGGTTATGGTGATATGTTATATATTCCTGTTGGTGAAACAAATGCTGTGCGTGTACAAGGTGTTTTTGTTAGTGATGAAGAAGTACAGGCAATTTGTGATGCCGCTAGTATGCAGGGGAAACCAAAATATGAAGATGCATTTTTAAGGTTAGAAGCACTAGATCAATCAACTTCTTTTCAAGAAGACACAAATGACCCCTTGTATGATGAAGTAAAATCATTTATTATTAATACGAAGAAAGCGAGTACATCGCTGATTCAAAGAAAATTCAGTATTGGTTATGCACGCGCTGCTAGATTAATTGATATTTTGGAAGAAAGAGGTATTATTGGTCCTGCAAGAGGTAGTAAACCAAGAGAAGTTTTAGTAAAATATGAGGAGACAGTGGAACATGAGTAGAGTAAAAGCAATTATCAGTGATCCTACACTGACATACCATCAGCAAGTATTAGCATTGGCTAGATTGGCTGAAAATGATGATGATTCTCTTCCAGTTGAACCTGAGTTTCAAAAAGCATTAGATGAAGAGATTTTGTGTGATTTAGGAGAAGGAAAAGCTCCTTATCGACCTCGCTATATCTTACCAGATTATAGTATTTTAATGGAAAAAGGATGTAAGTTTTTAGATTTACAGCCTGCACAAGATATTTGGGAAGCTTGTAATAATTTATTAATTTTTTATAAACATGTACCTAGTATTACATCATTTCCAGTATATTTAGGTAACTTTACAAAGTTATTTGCACCATTTGATAAAGATGAAAAAGAAACAAGAAAAGCGATGCGTATGTTTTTACAACATATCGATAAAACATTAACAGATTCTTTTGTACATGCGAATATTGGACCTGAAGATAATCGAGTAACTAGAATTATTTTGGATTTAACAAAAGAAATGCAATTAGCTGTACCAAATATGACAATTTTATATGATCCAGAAGTTACAAGTGATGATTTTGCGAAAGCATGTATTGATTGTATGTTAAAAACATCTAAGCCAAGCTTTGCGAATCATGTGATGTATCGAAAAGATAGTGATAAAGAATATGGTATTGCTAGTTGTTATAACGCATTAAAAGTATGTGGTGGTGGATACACACTACCAAGAATTCGTTTATATAATGTTGCAAAAAAAGCAAGCAGTATTGATGATTTTATGGAGCGTGTATTACCATATTATGCTAATTTAATGTTACGTAATATGGATCAAAGAATTCGTTATATTGTAGAAGAAAGTAGTTTCTTTAAAACAAATTTTTTAGTAAAAGAAGGGTTTATTAAACGTGAAAACTTTACTGGAATGTTTGGGGTAGTTGGATTAGCTGAGTGTTGTAACACATTACTTGGTATTAGTGATCCTGCCAAAGGATTTGGTAATAATGAAGAAGTAGAAGACTTAGCAGATAAAGTCATGCAACGTTTAGAAGAAATTGTCAAGTCTCATAAAGGTGTATATTGTGAAGGCACAAATAATGAATATGTGTTACATGCACAAGTAGGGATTGATACGGATGGTAGAGAGAATTCTCCAGGTGCTCGTATTCCGATTGATTATGAACCAGAATTGGTAAGACATATTCAAGTAGAATGTCGTTACCATAAATACTTTGTATCAGGTATTGGGGACATTTTTAGATTTGATGATACATGGAATAAAACACCGGATGCATTACTTGATATTATTAAGGGTGCATTTGTAGGAGGTATGCGTTATTTTACTGGCTATAATGCGGATAATGATGTTGTTCGTGTTACAGGTTATTTGGTTAAGAAAAGTGAGATTGAAAAATTAGATAATCAAGAAGTGAGTTTAAATAATGTAACTGTATATGGACAAGGTGCAAGAAATACAGCAAAAGCATTAGATCGTCGTGTTTATGATGAAAGCGCCCGTAAATAAGATTATTCCATTTTCTAATGTAGATGGCCCAGGGAATCGCTGTGCCATCTTTTTTCAAGGATGTCCTTTTCAATGTTTATATTGTCATAATCCAGAAACAATACATATGTGTCAACATTGTGGGAAGTGTGTGTCAACTTGTCCAACAGACGCTTTATCAATAAAGGATAACAAAGTACAATGGAATGTAAATACATGTATCCATTGTGATACATGTATTCAAGTATGTGATTATCTATCATCACCTAAAATTCAGTGGATGCAAGTAGAAGATATAATAGCCATTTTGAAAAAAAATCGTATATTTTTAAGGGGTATAACGGTAAGTGGAGGAGAATGTATGATGCATGCATCATTTCTTTTAGAACTATTTAAAGAAGCTAAAGCATTAGGGCTTACTTGTTTAATTGATAGTAATGGCTATTATGATTTTGAACAGTATCCAGAGTTAATGAACATATGTGATGGAGTCATGTTAGATGTGAAAGCAGTTAATTCAGATTATCATAAGCAATTGACAGGAAATACTAACGATATTGTGTTAAAAAACTTACATTATTTATTATCTATTGATAAATTAGAAGAAGTAAGGACAGTTATTTTGCCTGATATGGATGAACAAAATGAGCAAACTGTCCGCTATGTTAGTAAGTTATTAAAAGAAAAGAGTCGATATAAGTTAATACGTTATCGAAAATATGGAGTAAGAGAAGAAGGATTAAATATATTAGGAGAAACGAATGTTACATTGTCGTATATTGAACAATACCAAGACTTGTGCAGGGAAAATGGTAATACGACAAGTATTATTATCTAGGGAGTTTCTCCTTTTTATATAGGAAATAATAGAAGTTCCTTATTTTGGAATCTTGACAAAAAGGTGAAAAATGGGTAAACTTTTTTTAGACCAAAGAGAAAGAAGGGTCAATTGGAGGATACTATGAATAAATTTGGAAAATTAGGTTTGATGGCAGTAATGTCAATGACAGCGCTTGCAGGATGTGCAAAAAGCACAAGTGGTGATGTGGATTGTCCAGTTCGTATCGGATTTGTAACTGATACAGGTGGAATTGATGACAAATCGTTTAACCAAGGGTCTTGGGAAGGGATTAAACGTTTTGCGGAAGACAACAATCTTGATAGCAGTTGTATTAAGTACATGCAATCTTCTGGTGAAGCAGATTACGATCCTAACTTAAGTACATTAGCAGAAGAAGGTATGGATTTAGTAGTAGCAGCAGGATATTTGTTTGAAGAAGCAATGGATGCAGCATCTAAAAAATTCCCAGATACAAATTTCTTTGTAATTGATACAGTGGTTAATTCACCAAACGTATTAAGTGGAACATTTAGTGCAGAACAAAGTTCATATTTAGTAGGTATGGCAGCAGCATTACAAGCAAAAGCTGAAGGTGGAGATACTGTAGGATTTGTAGGTGGAGCTGAAAGTGAATTAATTAGTACGTTCCAAGCTGGTTATGAACAAGGTGTAAAAGCAGTAGACAAAAACATGAAAGTTATGATTGATTACGCTGGAGCATTTGATAAACCAGATACAGGAAAAACATTAGCGGAAAAACAAATTAACGCTGGTGCTAAAGTTATTTACCATGCAGCTGGTGGAACTGGATCAGGTGTCATTAGTAATGTTGTAGAACATGCGAAAAAAGGTGAAAAAGTATGGGCAATCGGTGTGGACCGTGACCAATATGAAGATGGAACTTATGAAGTAAAAAATGGTGATAAAACTGAAACAAAATCTGCAATCTTAACATCAGCATTGAAAAAGGTTGATGAAGCTACATACCAAATTTCTCAACAAGTATTAGATGGAAAATTTGAAGGTGGAAAAACTGTTTCATTTGATATTCATAATGATGGAGTAGGTATTCCTGAAAACAACCCTAATTTAAGTGAAGAAATTTTAGGAAAATTAAAACAAGCAGCTCAAGACATTAAAGATGGAAAAATTAAAGTAGACGGAACAAAAACTACAATTAAAAATGGTCAAGTAGGATAATGAAAAAAAGGGTGTAATGCCCTTTTTTTAGAAAGTAGTGTTTGTAAAAAATATAGGAAATAATACAATAGTATGTTATAATATATATAAAATATTGTTAAAGGAGGAGCGCTATGGACTATGTTGTTGAAATGCTTCATATAACGAAGGATTTTCCAGGTATTCGCGCTAATAATGACGTCACTATACGTGTAAAAAAAGGTAGTATTCATGCTTTGTTAGGTGAGAATGGTGCTGGAAAAAGTACATTGATGTCAATTTTGTTTGGATTATATCAGCCAACGAGTGGATGTATTAAAATTAATGGAAAAGAAGTAGAAATTTCTAACCCTAATGTGGCAACACAATTAGGGATTGGGATGGTGCATCAGCATTTTAAATTAGTAGATTGTTTTACTGTAACAGAAAATATTATTTTAGGAATGGAACCTACGAAGTATGGTATGGTTGACATTAAAAAAGCTGCGAAACGAATTGAGGAGTTAAGCGAACTATATGGATTAAAAGTTGATCCATATGCAAAAATTTCAGATATTAGTGTTGGGATGCAACAGCGTGTAGAAATATTGAAAATGTTATATCGTAATGCAGAAATTTTGATTTTTGATGAGCCTACTGCAGTATTAACTCCACAAGAAATCGAAGAGTTAATTCATATAATGAAGGTATTGATTCAAAAAGGAAAAAGTATTCTTTTGATTACGCATAAACTAAAAGAAATTAAAGCAGTTGCGGATGAATGTAGTGTTTTAAGACGTGGTTCTTATATAGGTACAGTAAATGTAAAAGAGACAAGTGAACAAGAAATGGCTGATATGATGGTTGGTCGTAATGTTAACTTTAGTGTAGATAAAAAACCAGCAAACCCTAAAAATACAGTACTACGCATTGAAAACTTAAATGTAAAAAATACAAAGGGCGTATTAGGTGTTAAAAACTTTTCATTGGATGTAAGAGCAGGAGAAATTGTTGCACTTGCTGGTATTGATGGAAATGGGCAAAGTGAACTTGTTTTTGCGCTTGCGGGTATGAATAAAGTTGAATCTGGTAGTATATTTTTAAATGATGAAGATATTACCAAAATGAGTATTCGCGAGCGTATTCAAAAAGGTCTTGGTCATATTCCAGAAGATCGTCATAAACATGGGTTGATTTTAGATTTTCCTTTGAGTGATAATTTTATTATTCATACATATGATCAACAACCTTTTGCAAAGAAGGGTGTTATACAACCAAAAGAAAGAGATTCTTATGCACAGCGTTTAATTGATGAGTTTGATGTACGTAGTGGTGAAGGAAAAGATTCTATTACAAGAAGTATGTCTGGTGGTAACCAACAAAAAGCAATTATCGCAAGAGAAGTAGATAGAAGTCCGGATTTATTAATTGTATGTCAACCAACACGTGGATTAGATGTTGGAGCGATTGAATATATACATAAACGTATTGTAGAGGAAAGAGATAAAGGGAAAGCAATTTTACTTGTATCTTTTGAATTAGATGAGGTTTTAGCATTGGCTGATCGTATTGCGGTAATGTTTGATGGACATCTAAATGGAATTTTAGATGCGAAAGAAACTGATGAAAAAGAATTAGGTTTATTAATGAGTGGAAGTGTAAGAAGGGATGGTAGTGAAAGTGAAAAATAAAGAAACATTAAAGATATCCCTAATTGCAATAGTTCTTGGAATATTATTAGGTGTAGTTATTCTAGTATTAAGTGGTCGTGATCCTTGGATATTATTTCAATCGTTAATTAAAGGTTGTATAGGATATGATATCGCAAGAGGTAACTGGAATTTACGTTATTTTGGTGAATTTATAGTATTTAGTATGCCACTAATTTTAACCGGATTATCTGTAGGTTTTGCATATCGTACAGGATTGTTTAATATTGGTGCAGAGGGACAGTTGATGGTTGGTTCCATGGCAAGTGTTGTTGTGGCGATATTAGTTCCTCTTCCTGCTGGTATTCATGCAGTTGCATGTGTTCTAGCAGGTGTTGTTGCGGGAGCATTATGGGGATTTGTGCCAGGATATTTAAAAAGTAAATGTAATGTACATGAAGTTGTTATTTGTATTATGATGAATTACATTGGTATGTATTTTGCAAACTGGGTGATTAAATCGATGCCAAATGCTACACAATCTAAAACGGAAATTTTACCAGAAAGTTCATCATTAAGTAGTGATTTGTTAAGTAATTTAACTAATCAATCACGTTTAAATTGGGGAATTATCTTTGTGATTATTGCGGTATTGGTGTATTGGTTTATTATTGAAAAAACTAGTTTTGGCTATAGTTTAAGAGCAACTGGTTTTAATAAAGAAGGTGCTCGTTATGCTGGTATGAAAGTAGGACGTAATATTATATATTCTATGATGATTGCAGGAGCTATGGCAGGTTTAGCAGGAGCGATTATTACATTAGGTACATTCAATATGGGACGTGTACTTTCTGTTTTTGAAAACTATGGATTTAACGGAATTGCAGTTGCGTTAACAGGGGCATGTAATACAATTGGTATTGTGTTATCTGGTTTGTTATTTGGTTTATTACAAGTGGCACAACCATTAATGCAAACAAGAGGTGTTCCAATGGAAGTTGGTCAAATTATATCTAGTGCAATCGTATTGTTTGTCGCAATGCAATTTGGTATTAAAGTTATGTTGGATCGTTTTGAGAAAAAAAGAACGATGAAAAAGTCTAAAAAAGAAGGAGGTGCATCCTAATGGAATTATTTTACCAAATGTTTCCTTTGGCTTTAGGAATTGCAACCCCAATTATTATTTCTTCAATTGGTGGATTATATTCTGAACGTAGTGGTATTGTAAATATTGCATTAGAAGGTATTATGTTAGTAGGAGCTTTTTTTGGGGCAGTAGCTTGTTTATCATTGGATTCTTTAGGAAATGCAGCTCCTTGGATAGCTATTTTTGTAGGGATGTTAAGCGGTATATTATTTTCATTACTTCATGCATTTGCATCTATTCATTTAAAAGCTG
>CAJFOG010000008.1 GCA_904395785.1 uncultured Eubacterium sp.
AAGTGTATAAAAAAAGAGGTCATAATGGTTGCCTCTTAACTATGAGATAATTGTATCAATTAATCCATAAGATATGGCATCTTCTGGACTCATGTAGTAATCACGTTCACAATCTTGTTGGATTTGTTCATAAGGTTGGTTGCTATTTTCTGATAGTAGATTTATGAGTTTATGTTTCATCTTTTTGATATGTTGGGCTGCAATTTCCATATCTGTTGCTTGTCCTTGCATGCCACCTAGGGGTTGATGAATCATAATTTCAGAATTTTTTAAGGCACTTCGTTTTCCTTTTGTACCGGCTGCTAGTAGTACTGCTGCCATACTTGCACACATTCCCATGCAAATTGTTGATACATCACAAGGGATGTGTTTCATAATATCATATATGGCAAGTCCTGCACTAACACTTCCACCATTAGAGTTGATATATAATTGTATAGGATCATGATTTAAACTTGATAAATATAGTAGTTGTGTGCATATACTACTTGCCATTTGATCGTTGATTTCTCCAGTTAAAATAATAATTCTTTCTTTGAGTAAACAGGAGTATAAATCATATATTCTTTCGCTATCTAAGTTTCTTTCTATTACAGTTGGTACGATGACCATGTAATCCCTCCATTTCATAGTTCATAGTATGCGCATAAGCTAAGGTTTTATACCTTGTTTTTGTCTAGTTATTAAGCTAGAAAAAAATTTGAAAAAACAAACTAAGTGAAAGGATTCTCAATTGACTTTTATAGGAGAAATCCGTATAATAGAATCGTTAATGAAGGAGGACTTTGAAGATGACAGTAAAAGTTGCGATTAATGGATTCGGACGTATTGGACGTCTTGCATTCAGACAAATGTTTGGAGCTGAAGGATACGAAGTAGTTGCGATCAACGACTTAACTTCTCCTGAAATGTTAGCTCACTTATTAAAATACGATTCAACACAAGGTCGTTATGCATTAGCTGATTCTGTAGTAGCTGGTGAAAAATCAATCACTGTTGATGGAAAAGAAATCACTATCTACGCTGAAGCTGACGCTAAAAACTTACCTTGGGGTGAATTAGGTGTAGACGTAGTATTAGAATGTACAGGATTCTACACTTCTAAAGCAAAAGCTGCTGCTCACATTGAAGCTGGAGCTCGTAAAGTTGTTATTTCTGCACCTGCAGGAAGCGACTTACCAACAGTTGTATTTAACACAAACCACGATGTATTAACTGCTGAAGATACAGTTATTTCTGCTGCTTCTTGTACAACAAACTGTTTAGCTCCTATGGCTAAAGCATTAAATGATTTAGCTCCAATTCAGAGTGGAATCATGACTACTGTTCACGCATACACTGGTGACCAGATGACATTAGACGGACCTCAAAGAAAAGGTGACAAACGTCGTTCTCGTGCTGCAGCTTGCAACATCGTTCCTAACTCAACTGGTGCTGCGAAAGCTATCGGTTTAGTTATTCCAGAATTAAACGGAAAATTAATCGGTTCTGCACAACGTGTTCCTACTCCTACAGGATCTACAACTATTTTAGTTGCTGTAGTTAAAGGAAAAGTAACTGTTGATGAAATCAACGCTGCTATGAAAGCTGCTGCAAACGAATCTTTCGGATACACTGAAGAAGAATTAGTATCTAGTGACGTAATTGGTATGTCTTACGGATCTTTATTCGATGCTACGCAAACTATGTGTATTGAAATGGAAGATGGAAACACTCAAGTACAAGTTGTTTCTTGGTACGACAACGAAAACTCTTACACTAGCCAAATGGTTAGAACAATCAAATACTTCTCTGAATTAGCTTAATTCATAGAATCATAAGAGTTTAGGCTGGATAATATCCAGCCTTTTTCATATTCTATGTGTGAATTTATGTGAATATGTATTTTTGCTTGGCAAAAAGTTGTTCATACGGTAAACTGAATGCATAGTATAAATCAAAGAGGTGAGTCGTATGGCAGTAAAAACTAGATTACAAATAGATGAAGAAGTATCGAAAGATTTGGAAAATACAGAAGCTTTAGATTTGGTATATCTAGATGAAATGAAACAAAGTGGATTGAGTGAAGAATTCATAGAGCAGTTCATGAATATTAGTAAAGAACTAGAAAGATAATTGAATTTTCAATAAAAGACTGTTATACTATAAAAAAAAACTGTAGATAAGGACTAGTAAATACATAAAGGCATCTAAAGCGAGTTCTGAGATGGTGTAAGCAGAATGATGTTGATGTATTGAATGCACCTTTGAGGGATTTTTCGATAAGTAGAGAAATACGTAAAACGGCGTTAACGTTTTAAGAGGAAAGCATTTTTCAAGTAGAGTGGAACCGCGCAATAGCGTCTTTACGATAAGTGCTTTTTTTATATAGGAGGGAAAACATATGAAATTATTTAACAGTATGCATCAAAAAATTGAGGTATTTCAGCCATTAAATGAAGGTCACGTTAGTATGTATGTATGTGGGCCTACTGTATATAATTACCCACATATTGGGAATGCCCGGCCTATCGTTGTATTCGACACGTTAAAAAGAGTGTTTTTGGCGTTAGGATACAACGTGAAGATGGTATCAAACTATACGGATGTAGATGATAAAATTATTAAAGTAGCGAAAGAATGTGGCGTAAGCGAAAAAGAGGTTACGGATAAATTTATTCAAGCGTATAATGAAGATCGTATGCGTTTAAATGCGGCATTACCTGATGCAGCTCCTAGAGTAACAGAAACAATGGATGCAATCATTGCGTTTATTGCGATGTTAGTTGAGAAAGGCTTTGCGTATGAGGTAGACGGTGATGTGTATTTTAGAGTAACTGCTGCACAAAATTATGGAAAGCTTAGTAATCAGCAAATTGATGATTTAGTAGTTGGTGCTCGTATTGATGAAAATAGCAAAAAGGAGAATCCATTGGACTTTACTTTGTGGAAAAAAACAGAGGAAGGAATTAAGTGGGAATCTCCTTGGTCTTTAGGACGTCCTGGTTGGCATACAGAATGTGTAGTTATGATCAATCAGGAGTTTGATGGACCACATCAAATAGATATTCATGGTGGGGGAATGGATTTAAAATTTCCACATCATGAAAATGAAATAGCGCAATCACTTGCAGCTTATGGTACAACAATTGCGAATTATTGGATGCATAACGGTATGGTAAACATTGATGGTGAAAAAATGAGTAAATCGCTAGGAAATGTGATCTGGGCAAAAGATATGATAGAAAAAATTGGTGGGAATACACTTCGTTGGTTATTTTTATCTGCTCACTATCGTAGTCCTTTAAATATGAATGAAGAAGCAATTGAAACTGCGAAAAAAGAATTACAGAAAGTTATGACACCGTTAAAACAAGCGTATGTTCAATTTGCATTGGCTAATTATGAAATATCATCTTCTTATGAGGAATCATTGTATCAACAATTTATGGATGCGATGCAAGATGATTTGAATACACCAAATGCATTCGTGGCTGTATTTGATACGGTAAAACGTTTAAATCAAGCGCTACGTGTACGTGCAATAGATTGGGATGTAGTAGGTAGTCTTGTATATACAGTAGAAAAAATGTTAGATGTATTAGGTATTGTATATACACGTATTAGCTTATCTGAAGATGATCGTATGATGTATCAAAATTGGAAACAAGCGGTAAAAGAAAAAGATTTTGAAACTGCGGATAAGTATCGTGCTACATTGATGGAAAGAGGCATTTTATAATGGAAATTAAGGAATATAATGGGACTTCTTTAGCTTATATGGGGGATGCGATTATGTCTGTGTTTGTCAGAGAAATGTTGTTGTCGCAAGGATATCAAAAATCGAAAGTGATGCAGCAAAAAAGTGAAGCATGGGTAAGTGCGAGGGCACAGGCTAACTTTTTAGAAATCTTAGAACATGAACAATTTTTTACAGATGAAGAGTGGTCTATTGTATTACGTGGTCGTAATACGAATCCAAAAAGTCGTGCGAAAAATGCAGATGTTTTGACTTATCGCAAAGCGACTGGTTTAGAAGCTGTGTTTGGATATTTATACTTACAACGTAATATAGAACGCTTAGATCAGCTCTGGAATCGTATTCAAGAGATAGGAGAGAGTTTATGACACAATATGTATATGGTAAAAATGTAGTACGTAGTTTACTACAAGATAAGAAAAAAGTGTATGAAGTCGTGATGGTAGATGGTGTAAAGGATACATCTATTGAAAAATTATTAAAAGAACAACGTGTGCCAGTACGTATTGTTGGTCGTAAAAAGTTAGAACAATTGCTTCCACCATCTGTTGTGCATCAAGGGATAGCAGCTAAGATTGATGACTATAAAACATATGAGTTAGATGAGTTATTAGCAAGTATTCCAAGTGGAAAACAGCCATTATTGGTAATGCTTGATGGATTAGAAGATCCACATAATTTAGGTGCTATTTTACGTACTTGTGACTGTGTAGGTGTTGATGGGGTCATTATTGGAAAGCATCGTAATGTAAAATTAACACCGACAGTGGCGAAAGTGAGTACGGGTGCAATTGATACGGTTAAGGTAAGTATGGTTACAAATCTTTCACAGGCTTTGAAATCATTGAAGAAACAAGGGTTTTGGGTTGTAGGTGCAGATATGCACAATGCAGTTGATTATCGTAGTGCACAGTATGATGTTCCATTAGTTGTGGTAATTGGTAGTGAAGGATTTGGTATTAGTCCTTTAGTGGCAAAGACTTGTGATTATTGTGTGAAACTTCCAATGGAAGGTAGTGTAACAAGCTTAAATGCAAGTGTAGCTTGTGGGATATTGTTGTATCAAGTATATAATAGTCGTAACCCTTTATAATTGCTTACTCCAAATGGAGTAAATGACTATGTGGAAAATGAGTGATGAGGAATATATTTATTTGTATCGTCAAGGTGATGAGCAAGCATTGGAATCGTTATTAGATGCATATGCATTAATGATTCGAAAATTAGCATATCAATATTGTTTTAAAGGATATCGTGCTGATCTTGATGATTATATGCAATTAGCTAAAATTAAACTATTACAGGCAATGGACGTATATTGTCCGCAAAAAGAAGCAAAGTTTTCAACCTTTTATAAAGAAATTGTAAAGCGAGCATTCATTGATTACGCTCGAAAACAGTCTGTAAGATGTAAAAAGATTTCGTTTTTTACAGATTTAGTGATAGAAGATCAAGAAGTAGCATATAGCGTTACTTCTCATCAGTTAGATATAAAGAAAGAAGATTTATCGATAAAATTATCACAGTTTGATGCGAAGGATCAAGAAATTGTTTATCTTCGTATTCAGGGGTATTCGTATCAAGAAATTGCGGATAAACTACATGTAAAGCGTAGAAGAGTAGCGTATGTGATTTATAAGGCTCGTACATTACAAGATACGTTTGACTATACGAGTACTTTGTGATAAAGTTAATAGGCAAGAAAGAGGTGTTTTCATGGGCGATAAAATCATTCTAACATGCACCGAATGTCTTTCACGTAATTACACAACAAAGAAAAATAAAAAAACACATACAGAGCGTATGGAACTAAAAAAGTTTTGTAAGAAATGTGGAAAACATACTATTCATAAAGAAACGAAGTAAGGAGGTCTATGTATGAAGTTGTTCACAGGAATGTTTAAGGAATTTAAAGAAGTTCGTTGGCCAAAACCTAAGGCACTTGCGAAAGATAGCCTTACTGTAATTGTATTTACATTATTCTTAGGTATCTTTTTCTTTCTGTGTCAAATAGTATCATCAGAATTCCTTAGATTAATTGGTATGTAGGAGGCAAATATATGGCGCAGGAAAATAAAAAGCAATGGTATGTAGTAAATACATATGCAGGGCATGAGAATCGAGTAAAAGAAAATCTTGAACGTCGTATTGAAACGATGGGATTACAAGATTTTTTGTTTCGCATTATTGTAGCGGAAGAAAAAGAAATTGAATATAAAAATGGTAAAGAAGTAGAAAAAACGACAAACCTATTTAGTGGATATTTATTTGTGGAAATGATAATGACAGATGAAGCTTGGTATATTGTACGTAATACACCAGGTGTTACTGGATTTATCGGTTCTAGTGGTGGGGGAGCAAAACCATTCCCAGTAGCAGAAGAAGAAATCGATAATATTCTTCGTCGTTTAGGAATGAGTGAAAAGAAAGTGCAGATCGACTTTGAAGTAGGTGATCGAGTACGTATCTTAAGTGGTGCTTTTGCGAATATTGAAGGTACAGTAGAAGAAATGCATGATGATACACAAACAGCAGTAGTGCATACAATTCTATTTGGACGTGAAACACCAACAGAAGTTTCATATAGTGAATTAGAAAAATTAGAACTATAAAAAGCATTTTTATAATAAAGTGCCTCATTTATTGGATAACAATAGATGAGGTTTTTATTATTTTAAAATATGTAATAATGATGTTTTATGTGTATGAAAAATTTTTTATAAACTTTCGATAGAAAAATTTTGTAATATAATATACGAAATAGATAGTAGAGGTCAGAAGAAAATAAATGATAGAATCCATATTGAGCATACTAGGAGAGATATTTTTAGATATATTATTTACGAAATCATTTAACTCACAACATTCCAAGAAAAAACAGATTGTATGTATAATTACTTTATTCATTATTTTTAGTATTTATTTTTCAATTTTTATATTATCATTGGTAATTGTAGTATCTTCGATTTACAATGATACATTATTAGCTTTAAAAATGGGAATAGTAACAATGACTTTATTTGTTATATTCTTTATTTATAGTTTTAAAATATATGATAAATTAAAATAAAAAATAGCATAAAAAAACTATTTCAAAGAGTTTGGGAAGTAAATTGAACTATCATGTCTACCAATCATACTATAAAAGATATTAAGAGTGATGTTATGATCAAATTAGGAAATCTAACAATTTTGTTTGTACATCTAAAGATAAATAAAAGGAAGGTATGATGTAAGTAAAATCAAACTTCCTTTTTGTTTTTATAGCAATCATAAATAATTCAATACTCTTACTTGATGATACATTCTTGTGGTGTTTTATCATCACGAAATCCTTTAAATATAGGTTGTCTAAGTCCTCCTGTTTCTGTATATTGCATAAATTTTACTGTTCCTACTAGAAAAGGAGTTATCCAATTAGCATCTTCATGATGAGGTGGAATTGTGGAAAAAGGACATATGGTTGTTTTTTGAATATTACGATTAAGTAAAGAGAGTGAAACACCTAGTGTTACATGCCCCATATATTTTAAATGTTGTTTATCATATTGTGCGAGAATTAGACTAACGATTCCTTTTTCTTTTAATAAGTAGCCTACAATAATAAAGTCATCATCTAGTAAGTTTTTACATTTGATCCAATCATTTGTACGTTTATCAGGATAATATAAACTATCTTTTCGTTTTGCGACAATGCCTTCCAAGCCTTTTTCTTGTGTTAATGTAAATAACTTTATTCCTTCTTTTTCAATATAGCGAGCAATATTAAATCTTTCATTTTCTTTTACTACAGACTGTAAAAGTTGTTTCCGTTTTATTAATGGCTCATGTGTTACACATTCACCATCTATTTCTAATATATCAAAAGCAGTAAATGTTGCCGGATACTGTTTACTGGCTAAGCTGATTTTAAATGGATTACTCATTAATGTGCGTTTTTGTATTTCAAAAAAATCAGTTATACCATCTTTAAAGATATATAATTCACCATCTAAAATACAACTCTTTTTTATTTGTTTATGAAGTTGCGTAAGTTCTGGAAACTTAGGAAGTAGTTTTTGTGTACGCTTATTTCGTAAATCTGTGGAAGTTTTTGTAAGGTGTGCAATACATCGTATTCCATCTAATTTTAATTCATAAATATAGTCATCATCATCAAAGGGTGGTTGTTCGTGTTTGATTAACATTGGTTTGATTTGTTTCATCAGTGTCTTATCCTTTTTCTACGTGGTTTTTTGTTTTTCATAAGAGATTGTTTCAATGCATCCATTAAATCTAATACTGATTGATCAGAAGGGATATGTGATGGTTCGATAATTTGTTCACCTTGTATTTTTCGCTCAATTGCTTCTTTTAAGCGTTCTTGGTATTCATCATGGTATAAAGTAGCATCATATGGTTGAATCATAGTTTGTATCAATTGTTTTGCCATATCTAATTCTGTTTTATTGATTTTTGGTTTTGTAATATCAAATGGTTGTGGAATGATTTCATCTTCATAAAATAAAGTTTTTACTAAGATTCCATGTTCCATTGGAGATAATACGAGTAGTGTTTCTTTTGTTTTCATTACAGTTTTTGCGATTGCGACTACTTTTAAAGATACCATCGCTTTTCTTAAAAGTTCATATGCTTTTTCAGCACGTTGTTCAGGAATAGCATAATAGTTTTTCTCATAGTAAATATCATGAATATCATCTAGTTTTGTGAATTGTAATATATGTATCGTACGATCTTGTGGTGTTTTCATAGCATCTAACTCATCTTCACTCATAATCACGTATTTATCTTTCTCATATTCATAACCTTTCACAATATCTTTTGTGGTTAACTCTTTACTACAGTTTGCACAATATTTTTTATAACGAATACGTTCATGTGTTTCTTTACTTAATTGATGAAAAGAAATGTCATTGTTAGTAGTTGTTTTATATAGTTGTATAGGAATATGCACCAATCCAAAAGATATGGCACCTTTATGTGTTACAGCCATCTTATCACCTCTAAATCATAGTATGTGTAATTATTAAAAAGTTATGTGACTATATAAGGTTTGACAAAATATGCAATACTGTATGTCTACAATATGATTAGGAGGGATATCATGAAAGAAAGAGTAGGTGTTTTATTCGCATTTACAGGATGTATTTTACTTGTTTTACCTACACTAGATACTGCAAAAATTTTAATGTTTATACAATTACATATGGTACAGTATTGGCCTATTTGTTTAGTTATTGTAGGATTTTTAATGATGCAACCTAAAAAGAAAAAAACAAGATAACGGAATTAGAATACTTGATTCTTTAGTTGATTTTTTATAAGATTAGCATGAAAGAAGGCAGGTAATATTATGAGTAAAATTTATTTCATAGATTTAGATGGTACGATGTATCGAGGAACTAAGCAAATTGAAGGAGCAAATGCTTTTATTGAAGAATTACAAAAACGTAAAGAAACGTTTTATTTTCTTACGAATAATTCAAAGCGTACGAAAAAACAAAATGTAGAACATATGGAGAAATTGGGCTTTAGAAACATAAAAGAAGAGCAATTTTTTACTTCCGCAATGGCTGCAGCTAGATATGCGAAAAAACATATGGATGGGAAACGTGCATATTACATAGGGGAAGATGGATTACATGAGGCTTTATTAGAAAATGGATTTGAGATTAGTGAGGATAATGTAGATTTTGTGTTTGTTGGGTTAGATAATCAAGCTACCTATGAAAAATATTCTAAGGCACTTGGATATTTATTAAATGGGGCAAAATTAATTGGTACAAATAATGATCGTATGTTACCTCAACCAGATGGATTTAAGGTTGGGAATGGATCTATTGTACATATGTTTGAATATGCAAGTGGTCAAACTAGTCCTAAAATTGGAAAGCCACATGATGCGATTTTAGAGGAAGCATTAGATTATTTAGGTTGTAAGAAACAAGACGTTGTGTTGATCGGGGATAATTTAGAAACAGATATTTTGCTTGGTGTTAGAAATGATATTGAAACAGTTTTTGTGACAAGTGGTGTTCATCAAGTAGAGGATATTGAAAGATTGGATATTCATCCAACTCATATTGTGCATGATTTAAGAGAATTACTATAAAAAATTAAAGGAGTTTTTGTGAGAGAAATATCAAAAATTCTTTCTCTTTTGTAAGATGTATGGTATACTTTCAATGTAAATAGAAGAAGTAAGGAGGACTTTGAAATGTCAAAAATTATTGATGTACATGCTAGAGAAATTATCGACTCTAGAGGTAATCCAACTATCGAAGTTGAAGTAAAAACTGAAAACGGATCTTTTGGACGTGCTATGGTTCCAAGTGGAGCTAGTACTGGTGAGCGTGAAGCTTTAGAACTTCGTGATGGAGATAAAACTCGTTTCTTAGGAAAAGGTGTATTAAAAGCAGTTGATAACGTAAACAACGTATTAGCTGATGTTGTGAAAGGTATGGATGTTACGAAACAAGCTTTAATCGATAAAGCATTAATTGAAGCTGATGGTACAAAAGATAAATCTAAATATGGAGCAAACGCTATTCTTGGTATTTCTTTAGCTGTTGCACACGCTGCTGCTAACTACTACGATATGCCATTATACCGTTACTTAGGTGGATCTAACGCAAAAACTTTACCAGTTCCAATGATGAACGTATTAAACGGTGGTAGCCATGCAGATTCTTCTGTAGACTTCCAAGAGTTCATGATTATGCCTGTTGGAGCTAAAGATATTAAAGAAGCTATCCGTATGGGTGCTGAAGTGTTCCACGCATTGAAAAAAGTATTAAAAAACAAAGGACAAGTTACTGCAGTTGGAGATGAAGGTGGATTTGCGCCAAACTTAGAAGACAACGAAGCTCCTTTAAAATGCATTATGGAAGCAATTGAAGCTGCTGGATACAAAGCTGGTGAACAAATTTGCATCGCTATGGACGTTGCTGCAAGTGAATTCTACAACACTGAAACTGGTGTTTACGAATTAACAAAATCAGGACAAGGTACAAAAACTACTGATGAAATGATCGCTTGGTACGAAGAATTAGTAGCAAAATACCCAATCATTTCTATTGAAGATGGATTAGGTGAACGTGACTGGGCAGGATGGAAAAAACTTACTGAAAAATTAGGTAAGAAAATCCAATTAGTAGGTGATGACTTATTCGTTACAAACCCTGCTATCCTTCAAGAAGGTATTGAAAAAGATACAGCAAACTCTATCTTAATTAAAGTTAACCAAATCGGTACTTTAACTGAAACTTTCGATGCTATGGAATTAGCGAAAAAACACGGATACACTGCTGTTGTATCTCACCGTAGTGGAGAAACTGAAGATACTACAATAGCTGATATCGCAGTTGCATTCAACGCTGGTCAAATCAAAACTGGTTCTATGTCAAGAACTGACCGTATTGCGAAATACAACCAATTAATTCGTATCGAAGAACAATTAGGTGAAGTAGCTACTTTCCCAGGAAAATCAGCATTCTACAACATCTACAAAAACTAACATAATAATGTAAGAGTTTATTCAAATCGTTTAGATGGAATAAGCTCTTTTTAAGTATATAAATTAATTATTGTAATTAAGTAATGATATTTTATATGAAAAAATGTAAGGAGTTATATGAAATTGATACATAATTATTTTAATGATAAATTATCGCAAAATGAATGGAATATGATGTTAAAAGAATATATAGCTAATCTTACAAATATACGTGCTGAGTTTGATGATGATACATTTATAGTTTTAAAAAATCATGAATTACATGATTGTAGAATAGTATCGTCCAAAATGAGAATAGGAAATCAAGATGATGTAAAAACATCTTATGTTTTAGAATTAGAAAATTATGAACAGACATATCGTTATGAGTGCATATATGAAGGAGTAAGATTTTTAACTTTTAATTTGAAGTATGATGATGAATTTGAAGATGTTTTAATTGATGAATGTATGAAATCACATGATATGATACAACATAAAATATGTTTTGTAGGGAAAAAGATTTTTCATGTGAAATGTAATGAAATAAAAATAAAAAAGATATCATGGAGTTATAAATAAATTGGTTAAGATTGACGTTTGATTATAAAGGCTATTGAAAAATAGTCTTTTTTTATTTTTGTATTGTCAATATAAAGAAAGAAGATAGAGTTTGATTATTGTGGTATAATAAGGTAAAAAGAAGGTGATGAAATGCGAAAAGAATTACCAATAGGAATTAGTGATTATCGAGAAGTAAAAGAACATCAAAAGTATTATGTCGTAGATAAATCAAAAATGATAGAAGATTTTTTACAGTTAGGGGCAAAAGTAACCTTGATTACGCGACCAAGAAGATTTGGTAAGACATTGAATATGAGTATGATGGCAGAATTTTTTGATGTGACAAAAGATAGTAAGGATATATTTGAAGGTACATATATTTCACAAAGTGAATAT
>CAJFOG010000009.1 GCA_904395785.1 uncultured Eubacterium sp.
ATAAAAATAAGCTCTAAATAGAAAAAAGCCTATGCTAATCAGTTAGATACTGATAAACAAAGGCTTTTTTGCTATAATTAGATTATGCAAACCTTATCTAATTACGGAAATAATTATAACGCATTACAGTTAGTTTTTCCACTAGAAATTGGTTTAAAAATTAATCTAGATGATGAACTAGTCTCTTTCCTAAAGGCTATAGAAGGAGTGAATTTACGTAAATATCTTAAAAGAAGATCTAGCCGAGGAAGAAAGGGATTTGATAAAGTAATGCTTCTTAAAATTATCTTATTTGCACGAATGATTGGTGTTAGTGATACTAGAGGTATTGCTTCTTTATGTGCTCATGATATTCGTTTTTTATATCTTTCTAATGAAAAATGCCCTAGTCACATGGCTTTCGAACGTTTGTTTACAGATTATTTAATTAAAGATATTGATGATATTTTCTTCGATATCTCTCAAAATATTGTAAAACTTATGAATGTTGACACTTCTATTCAATATATTGATGGTACTAAGTTTGAGGCAAATGCTAATAAGTACTCTTTTGTATATAAGACTAGAATTGTGAATGCTCGTAAAAAATTATGTATAAAAATTTCAGATACTATACTTTTATTAAATCAATCTACAGGGTTCAACTTTTTATATGAAGACAGTTATTGTGCACAAGAAATAGGATACATAGCTCAATACTTAATGGAAGTGATGGTTCAAAATAATATAACACCTGTTTATGGTAAAGGAAAAAGAAAGCATCATATACAAAGATTTTATGATGAGTTTTTAGAATACTATTTAAAACTGGAAGAATATGAATATTGGTTACACATTATAGGTGAAAGAAATAGCTGTTCAAAAATAGATCATGATGCGACAATGTGTGCTACTAAAATAGATTACTATTGTAACACTGGTTTAAGTAGACCATGTTATAATGCTCAAATTGCAGTAAGTAATGGGATTATCGTAAATTCAAATCTATATCAAAGACCAGGATATTCTAAAAATTTTATACCGTTAATGGAAAGATATAAAGAGTTTACAGGTGAGTATCCAAAATACCCTATGGCAGATGCAAGATATGGAAGTTTTGATAATTACATGTACTGCTTAACAAATCAAATGGAATTAGTTATGAAGTATACCATGTATGCAAAGAAAAATGAAGCTAAGTTTAAGAAAAAGAAATTTGATGTATTAAACTGGGAAACAAATGAGGAAGGTTATAAAGTTTGTCCAAATGGGCAAGTTTTTAGTGAATACAAATATGATGAAATAGATGAAAAAGGTAAATATTTAAGAATAAAACAAAAATTAAGTAGTAAAGAAGGCTGTGCAGGATGCGAAAATTTAGGTGAATGCTGTAAAAGTAAGAATCAAAATAGAATTATTTCAAGAGACGTAGTATTAAATGAATTCTATGGAGAGGTAGATAGAAATCTATCGACAGGATTTGGAAAAGAACTGAAAAAACAAAGAAGTATTCAAGTAGAAGGAGCATTTGGAGTTATAAAACAAAATATGAAATTTACAAGATTTACAAGAAGAGGTTTAGATAATGCAAAAATGGAATTTCTTATTGTATGCTTAGGATATAACTTTATAAAGTATCATAACTATAGAATAAAACAGAATCTACATTAAAAATAAACCACAGGAAATATGAAATTTTTAAAGAAATTCATAATATAAGGGTGGAGTACGTCCAAAATACAGAAAAAAGAATGTTTACATCTCGTAAATTGATAGAGATGTTTTATTTTTATATAAATCATAAGTTTTTTAGGCGAAATAAAAAGAAGCTGCGTGAAATGAACTTTTAGAAATTCATTTCGTTACAGCCTCTTTTACTTAAATATTTACAAATAATGGAATATGTTCTCTTTTGAATACATCAACATATCCTGTATCACTCATTTTAATTTCTGGTACGACTGGTAATGCCAATGTTACAATTCGTAATAATGGGTTTTCCATCTGTGTTAATCCTAGTTTACGATTCGCTTCTTTCATTTTTTTCGCATCTTCACTTAATGCTTCTGCTGATTTTAAAGACATTAAACCTGCTAATGGCAATGCAAGTGTATGTAGTACTTTTTGATCTAATACTGCACTCATCCCACCTTTACAAGATACTAACTCTTGTAAAGCAATCCAAGCATCTTCTACATTATCATACACTACAGTTACATTATGACTATCATGAGATACAGTAGATGCTAATGCTCCTTTTACTGTTCCAAATCCTTTTACGATCCCTAACGACATTCTTTGTATTTTATTATGACGATGAATAACTGCTACAAACTTAAGATCAGGATCGTCTAATATAATATGTCCATTTTTTACTTGTAATTCTATCTGTATACATTCTGTTGAAGATAATGTTAATGTTTTATATTTCATTACATTAACCATCACTTTACCTTCATGAATAGGCGCTTTTACATATAAATCTTCTTTTTTCACATAATCTATATGTACTGAATTTTGTTGTTCTAAATCATATACTTTTTTTTCAATTTCTTTACATAGTTTTCCATCTTTCGCTACTAATTCACCTTCAAAAAATACATGACTTGGTTTTATATTTTCTAAACTATCTACTAATAAAAAATCAGCAATATAACCTGGTGCGATTGCCCCTAAATTTTCCGCATGAATTTCTCTTGCAGTATGTAATGTTGCACAACGTATTGCTAAGATTGGATCCATTCCAGCCTGTATAGCACTACGTACTACATCATTCATATGACCTTTATGTAAAATATCATCTGCTTCTTTATCATCTGTACATAATGTTAATTGATCATGAAATTTCATATGTTTTACGCCGTCCCATACAGCTTTCACATTTTTACTAATACTAGATTCTCTTGCATCTACATACATTCCATTACGAAGTTTTTCTTTTGCTTCTTCGCTTGACCTGCTTTCATGGCAAGTCTTTGGACCTGCACAAATATAAGCAGATAACATTCTTCCGCTAACAAATGGTGCATGACCTTGTATATATAAATCATGTTGTTTGGCTGTATCAATCATATTCATCATACGATCTTGTGCAGACGCAACACTCACAAAATCCATGACTTCTCCAAGTCCAATCACTCTTGGTAAATCCACGACTTCTAATATATCTTCAAATGTAAAATCTGCTCCCGCACATTCCATTTGTGGTACAGCTGGTACACAACTAGGAATATCAATAAATTGTCGCATAGGTACATCTGATGCAGCATCATGCATATACCGTACACCATCTAATCCATAAACATTCGCAATTTCATGTGGGTCAGTTACTACTGTTGTTGTTCCATGCACAATCACCGAAGCCGCAAAGTTTCTAGGTGTCATCATAGAACTTTCAATATGTTCATGCGCATCAATAAGACCTGGTATCAAAAATGATTGATTTCCATCTAATACTTTTAAAGCTTTATCTTTTGTAATAGGTTCATTATGAATATCAACATGCGCAATAAACTTTCCTTTGATATATACCGTCGCTGGATATACTTCTCCACTAAAAACATTAAGTAGCTGAATATTTGTAACTGCTAAATCACATGGTATTTTACCATATGCCGCCAATATTAGTGATTTTTTATCTTCAATGTGTAGTTCCATACACATCACCTCTTTCCTACTCTGTTACATTTTGAAATACTTTTTCTATACATTGTAACATACGTTGTTTAAATGCTTGTGCATCTACATCCAATGCAACATGACAAGTTCTAGGTACTCCATTAGACATTGCTTCTTTATCAATCACTACTCTTCCTAAAGAGTCTTTATCTGTCATAACTTGTAAACATAATGGAAATGTTGTCACAAAAGAAGGATGCAAGGCAGCTCCTACTGCCAATGGATCATGTAAAGCACATCCTTTTAGCTGTGGGTTAAATTTCTCATATGCTTGAATATAATACTCTACTAAATCACGATACACGCTTCCAGCTTTTCCATATTGTTTCCATTCACTCATATCATCACGCGTTAATAATGTACGTAATGTCACATCTAGGCCAATCATTACTACTGGTAATCCACTACGTAATACAATATCTGCTGCAACCGCATCATGGGCAAAATTTGCTTCTGCAACTGGACTTATATTCCCACGTACACCAAAAGCTCCTCCCATAATAACCAATTGTTTAATTTGTTTCATAGCTACTTGATTTTTTTGTATTGCCGCTGCAATATTTCCTAAAGGTCCTGTCGCAACAATTGTTAATTCATCTTTATAAGTATTCGCTGCCTCAATTAAATAATCTACCGCAGATTTATCTTCACAAAATGAAGTATGTTCTACCTCTAAATCACCATACCCATTTTCACCATGACATATTTTACTTCCTTGTTTTTGTTCATAATATGTCGTATCTAGGCTATGCTCTACTCCTTTATAAACTGGAATATGATTATGCCCTAATAGTTGTAAAGTATAAGCTGCATTCATAGATGCTTGCTTTACATTAATATTTCCAAATACACTTGTGATAGCTAAAATTTCAGCTTGTTCTTCTCCTAATGCATATGCAATCGCTAATGCATCATCAATACCTGTATCCAAATCAAGTATAATTTTCATATAAACCCTCCTAATTAGAGATCATTAATCCTAACTGTGCTAGAATTACTCTTAATAAGTAACTACCTAAAAATACAAATAATGCTACAATTAAATATTTCCATGAATTTTTAGATAAATCTTTTAAATTATCCGCAACTGAAATACCTGCAAATGCTAATACTGGTGTTGTAATAGAAAGAAAGTCTACACCACCAATTGCTTTCACAAAAAAATCAGATAATAAACAAAATATTAAAGAAATAATACTTACCCATCCTAATACAGGAAAACTTGCTAAAATAGAAATACCTGTTTTTTTCATTAAGTTAGAAAATAAAATACCTAAGTATGCAAATAATGCTAAAACTGCTAACCCATAAAATGTTTCTTTTGTAATCGGTGTTGATTCTGGATTTTTTAATAACTTTATTGCTTGTGTAAACAGAATTAAAAATGCGCCAAGAACAATTGTAGAGATTACTGGTACTTGTGATTTAAGTATTTGCTTCATAAAAAGAGCCTCCTATTTTTTTACTTTCATATGAATTGCTTTATCTTTTGTAAATAAACGATACATAATATTTAATAAAGGAATTGATAAGAATACCATCACATATGTACCTATAAAACTTGTTACTAGTTGTGCTGCTGCTGCATATGATGTAATACTATCTTGCATTGCTGGATAAATAGCTACAATTGCACTTGATGCTGCTGTCATCATACTAGCTGATCCCAATCCTGTTCCAATTGAAAGTGCGCGATAATCAAAGCCAACTACATTTAAAATTGGTGGAATGAAACTAAAAATAATAGCCCCAAATAAAGTTCCTATTAAATACATGGATAATACACCACGGCCTTCTTCACCATTTAATCCAAATTTTTCTGAAATATATGCTAACTCTCCTTCACGTCCTATTCCAATAACAGCTCCTATACTTTGTCGTTTTAGCCCTAATAATAAGGCAATCGGAAGTCCTAGAATGATTGTCCCAACATTACCTACAGCTTGTAAAATAAATACCCAACCTATTTGTAAAATTTCATCAATTTTAGGTGCAACATCTGCTCCATAACGAGCCATTAATGGCAACATAATAAAAATTAAATTTTTCCCCGCAAATTGTATATTCTCTTTCGCATATACTGTTTTTAATAAGCCATGACGAATTTTTGGAATTCCTAAAATCATTGCAATCAATACCGCAAATACAAGTGGTAATACTGATACACTAATACTTCCTACTTTCAACTGTTGCATTCCAATCATTTCTGATACAAAAATAATTGCCATTACATATAGTACCAATACTATTTTTTCTTTCTTTATGTTCATAGTTACTCCTTTTTATTTATTTTTTATTTTTCATATGTAATCTATTGAAATATACTAATACCTAAATAGATTACATATTCTTAGCTTAATATCATATACTTTCCATCTATATAATTATTCATCAGCCTTTTTCGTTACACATATATTAAAAATTTATAATGTATGCTTCAACATATATTCATATGTCTCCTCATGTGTAGGTATTGCACATTGTGCGCCATATCTTGATACGGTTAATGATGCTGCATAACTTGCATATTGCAATGCATCTGTAATATCTTGATTTTCACACAAACACTTACAAAATGCTCCAATAAAAGTATCACCAGCTCCTGTTGTATCTAGCGTTTCTACTTTATTCGCTGGTATACGGTATTGTTCATGTTTTGTACAAGCGATACTACCATGCTCTCCTAAAGTAATAATAACATTACATCCTTTTTCTAAAAACCATTGTAAGGCTTGTATGTGATGTTCTTCATCAGGATAAATACCACTTAAAACTTCACATTCACTCTCATTCACCACAATCCAATCTAGTGTTTGGTAGACTTCATCCTCAAGTTTTTGTGCAGGTGCAGGATTTAAAATTGTTGTTAAACCTAATCCTTTGGCATAAGATAATGCTTCCTTCACTACCGAATATGGATTTTCTAACTGAGTTAAAAATAAATCGTTTGATTTCGCAATATTATGTAAACTATCTTTTACTTCATCTATCGTAATATCATAATTTGCTCCTGCATGTAATACAATTCGATTATCATGATTACATCGTATAATCATTGCTAATCCAGTAGATTCCTGTTTTGATGTATGCACATAGTCTGTATGAACACCATATTGAGATAAATCTTTTAACACTTGTTCACCTAATACATCACTTCCAACCTTACCGATTAAATATGTTAACGTATTTGCTTTTGCAGCAGCTACTGCTTGGTTTCCACCTTTTCCACCAGTATTCATTAAAAAATCTTTCCCATGCATCGTTTCTCCTTGCATTGGAATTCTATCAGTTTCAATTGACATATCCATATTTAAACTTCCTAACACTATCAATTTCCTCATTACTTTCACCTCCTATATTCATTCAAAATGAACAGAGCCATAGTATCATCTCATATACCTATTCGTCAATTCTTTTCAATAGAAATAACATTACAAAAAGGAGAATATGTTAACATATTCTCCTCACAGTGTTATAAACTTTTTTCTGTAATAAAATCTATCACACGATATACATACTCGTGGCATAAAGCCTCTGTTTTTGCCTCTACCATAACACGTACTAACGGTTCAGTACCACTAGGTCTTACAAGAATTCTACCATCACAACCTAGTTCTTCTTCCACTTGTTTTACGAGTGCTAATAAACCTTTATCTTCTAATGCTTTATGTTTATCTTTTACTTTAGTATTCACTAACAATTGTGGATAAATGAATACATCCTCACTTAATTCTTTTAATGATTTTTTCGTATGCACCATAATTTCTAATAGTTTTAAAGCTGATAATAAACCATCTCCAGTATTCGCATGTTCATAAAAGATAATATGCCCGCTTTGTTCTCCACCAACAGAGTAGCCATGTTCTTTCATACACTCAAATACATATTTATCTCCTACTGCTGTTTGTGTATAATTAATACCTTGTTTCTCTAAAGCACGATATAACCCTAAGTTACTCATAACAGTAGTAACTACTACATTATCATGGAGAACTCCTTTTTCTTTCATATATTTTCCACAAATATACATAATATAATCTCCATCAATTAAGTTACCATCTTCATCCACCGCAATTAAACGATCTGCATCTCCATCAAACGCAAATCCTACATGAAAGTCATTTTTACGCATAAATTCTTGTAGTTCTTCAGGATGTGTAGATCCACATTTTGTATTAATATTTAAACCATTAGGTGCAGAATGAATAACTTCTACAGTAGCACCTAAAGAAGCAATCGTTTCTGCTGCACAACTAGTAGCACTTCCATTTGCCAAATCAAGTGCTATTTTCATACCAGTTAAATCCATAGGAACAATAGATTTTAGCCATGACACATATAACTCTAATCCTTCTTCCCAATGTTTCACAATTCCAATATGTTCTTCTTTCGCAACAGATACTTCAATTTCTCCATCAATATACTTTTCAATTTCTAGCTGTAATTGTTCTTCCATCTTACAGCCATCACTATTGAATAGTTTGATTCCATTATCATAAAATGGGTTATGAGAAGCACTTACCATAATTCCACAATCAAAATGATCTTTTTGAATTAAGTACGATACTGCTGGTGTAGGACATACACCTAATAAATACACATTTGCACCACAAGATGCAGCACCAGCTGCCAGTGCCATTTCAAACATATCACTAGATAGTCTTGTATCTTTCCCAATTAAAATTTTCGCATGACGTTGTTTACTGTAATATGAACCTAAATATTGTCCTATTTTTACTGCCATATCTAAAGTTAACGTATCATTTGCACGACCACGTGCACCATCCGTACCAAAATATTTACCCATGTTTTCAATCCTCTCTTATTTTTCACTAACCACAACTGTTACCGTTGCATCTTTTAATTCATAAGTCGCTAATTTATTTTTACCTTCTACTAAAAGTGGCATCTCATAAGTCCCTGCTTTATCTACTTTACTCATATCCACAGATACTTGAAGCTGATCCTTACTTAATTCATCTAATACTTTTTGTGCTCCATATGCTGAAACTGTAACTGTTTTATTTTTTTCACTCTCAAACGTTACATGGAATCCTTGCGCAACATTACTAAATGTTACATCTACGTCTTTTATATCTTTTTCTTTTTTATCAGCTAATTTTAAAGAAATATTAACGACTGTTTCACTTAATTTTGTCACACCATTTGGAAGTATCAATGGCATAGAAAATTCACGATCAGATGTTAAAGTTGAAGCTGGAATAGATATAGGTAATTCTTCTATTGTATCTAATACACTTTGTTTTGCATACACTGTAACTCTATCATGATTTAACGTATATGATTCAATGGCTTTATTATTTGGAATAACACCATTTGGAACTAATGTTACAGGTACTCGTTTACTTGGTTTTGTTACCGCAACTGTAGCTTTCATTGTAGATGGAATAATATCTACATTCATCTTTTCACCTTTCGCATTGTATGCTGCTATTTCAGCTTGTGTTTCAAAATCTGAACTATAGTCTTCTTTTACATCGATTAATGCTTTCACATACGCTATTTGATCTAACGTATCACTAGATGCACGAACATATACTTCACCTTGTTCCAATTTAGGTTCTCCTAAATCATATACGCTATCCATTTTAAAACGATTTACATAATCGTATCCTAAAGAAAAACTACGAATGGATTTCTTTTTAATTGTCACAACCGCATTACTAGGCTGTATTAACACATCAACACTACTAGGAGCAGCTTCGGTTGTTAATTTAACTTCATGCGTACCTTCAGTTAAATCTGTCATATTCGCAATAACACGTAAACTTTTCTGTTGCTTTACATTTTTAATATCACTAATATCACCTTTTACTGTCACTTCTACAGTTTCTGGTAATCCGCTAACTTCATACGCTTCATCAGAAATAATTGGCGTTACTTCAAAATCACCTAATGTTTCCGCATTCGTAATATTCTCAAAAATTGCATCACCATTTACATTCAATGTTACATAAAATAAGATAGCTAAAATTAACGCAACAACTTTCCCATGTTTTTGATTAAATAATAGTTTATCTAACCATCCACTTATCCATCGAAAACATTTACTAATTTTAATCTCTATACTTGCATATGTTCTTGCGAATGTTTGTCCTTTTTGCGCAATTGTTTTTGCCAGTTCTGTCTTACGCTCTGAACTAAGTGGTGTTTTTCTTTTTTTTGCCATTAGGAATCACTTCCTTTCCTACGCTTTTTCTTTGCAGATGGTTCATCTTCTTTCTCATATCGCAATACAATTGCCTCTGGTTCAATCACATCATTTAATAAATCATCCGCAAGAGTAGTAATCGTTTCTTCTTCCTTAGACTGCTTCTTCTCTTCATATTCTTTTTCTGTATCTACAATAGACTCAAAATAAGAATCTAATAGTTGATCTTCTTTTGTGCTTAAAGATTCTACTTGCATATGCTGATCTATTTCTTTTGTATTTGTTTTTACCACATCTTCAGATTCATAATCAACTTTCTTTTTCTTCATATACTTCGTTTCTTTTCCACGATTCTTTTTATTCTTACCTTTAAAGTAATGAGATAACACACTTGGGCGTTTTCCATCAGACATTATATCTGTATCTTCTTCCTCTTTACTTTCATTTGCCTTAGGATGTGCGACAGCATTCATTAAAAATTCATGTAAACTTGCTTTCGAAATAACTGTTAATTTTCCATTTTCCGCGATCGAAATGTTTCCTGTTTCTTCACTTACAATAATTGTGATAGAATCTGTAATTTCACTAATTCCAACGGCTGCACGATGCCTTGCACCATAACTAGTTGGTAATTCTTTTGTCGTTGGAGGAAAATATGCAGCAGCACATGCAATCTTCACTCCTTGAATGATTACTGCACCATCATGTAAAGGTGTTCCATATTGAAAAATAGAACACAATAATTCACTAGAGACTACAGAATCCATAGGTGTACCTGTTTTAATATAATCAGATAAAGAATGTCCTTGTTCAATAGATATTAAAGCCCCTGTTTTAGACTTTGACATTTCTGCACATGCCTTTACTAGTTCCTCTACTAAATGTTCTTTCTCATTTAATGTTAATGTAGAAATACTAGAAAATACATTTGTTTTTCCCACCTTCTCTAATAAGCTACGGATCTCTGGTTGAAATATTACAATTAATCCAAGTACACCCCAAGTCATAATAGTTTCTGATAAACTAGAAACCGTATGTAAACCGATAAAACTTGAGAATGCATAAATACATATAATTAATAAAACTCCCTTAAAAATTTGAATTGTTCGTGAATTATTCTTCACAATTTTTAATAAGAAATATACCAATGCCCATAATACAATAATATCTAATAATGACTGTATTAAGTTTAATAAATTAGTGAAAGATAAATATCCGAGCATATCAACACTCCTCTCTTATTATATTATATCACATGTAACAAAACATCTATATCACATTTCATAAAAATCTTATTTCATAAGATAAGCAATACAAGATGCTACACTACCAAAAATATAATCTGCTTTCATTTTAATATCTTCATTCGCATGATCTAATGTACATCCATGAAAAGCTTCTATCATCGTAATATCATTATAAGAATCACCAATCGCATAAACATATTCTAATGGCAATGATAAATATGCACATATTTCTTTTATTCCTTTTGCCTTAGAAATTCCCTTAGGTACAATATCCACACATTTTGTATTGACATACGCCTCTATAACATCATGATACTTTGTATTTAATGCATAGGCAATTTGATGAGCAGAAACATCATCTTCTAAAGAAAGCACAATCTGTGCAATTTCTATATTGTTTAATATTTCATGTTCTTGTCCACTACAATCTTTAATATTCGCATATTTATGATCAATCGCATTTACATTATTGATAACTTTATAACGATGATAACCATCATTTACTACATAGGAAATACAATTTGTTTGTTTTATATAAGAAATAATTTCTAATGCTTTCTCTTTATTTATATATTGTGTAGAAAGCTTTTCTAATTGTTTATTAAATAAGACACCACCATTATTTGTGATTATGAAATCATATGGAATTTTATATTTATGAATTTCATCTAATAAAGATTCCATACTTCTACCTGTTACAATCCCAAATATATTTCCTGCTTCTTGAAACTTTATAATGGCATCAAGATTTTCTTTTGAAACATTATGATCAATACGTAAAGTTCCATCATAATCACTTGCTAAAACTTTCATCCTAACATCCTCCATATCTTGCAATATTCTAACAAGTTTTTAAAAGAAAAACAAATTTTTTCAAATTATTGAATATCTTCTATCAGTGTACACATACTACAATCGGGAGGTGTTAAAAATGGCACGTAGTAAAAAATATCGTCCAGGAATGAACTGTGAAAAAACAGGTAAATATACTTGTTATGACGCAGATGGAAACGAAATGTATGGAGATATTGACGTAGAAAAAGGTAGACGTTTTCCTCCTTCTCAAGAAGAAGGTTGCTACTATCAAGAACAGTAGTCACTATCTATTATTTCATATGCGTGAAATGTATAATTTCTACCATATGACAA
>CAJFOG010000010.1 GCA_904395785.1 uncultured Eubacterium sp.
ATAAAAATAACACTAAAATATAACAAAATCTTAACAATACATATAATTTATTTATGACTATTAATTAAAATATTAAAGCCTCTACATGATTAATATAATGCTATATAAAAAACCAGTATTCACTGGCTTCTCTATTATTATGCTACTTTTTCAAATACATCACTTGGCGCACCACACCATGGACAAACAAAATCAGTTGGTAGTGGATCTCCTTCATAAATGTATCCACAAATTGTACAACGCCATCCTCCACTTGTTTTTTCTTCTTGGAAACTTGGTGCGTTTTTAGGAGTCGCTCCATTTTTTACTTGATGATAATATGCATAAGTCATCACTTCTTCATCACTTACAACATCACAATCAATTACTTCACCAATAAATAATACATGTGTTCCTAAATCTAGCTTCTGTACGACTTTACATGTGAATCTTGCTGCAACATGATCTTTTATATATGGTACATTTAATGCATCATAAGAAAAAGAAATACCATCATATTTATTTACATCTTTTCCTGATTGAAACCCAAATCTACGAATCATATCCATATCAACATTTTGCGTTAATACAACACCATTAAATTTACCACTTTTCTCAATTAATTGTTCTGTATAATTATTCTTATTTAAGGTAATTGCTAATTGCATAGGAGAAGACGTTACTTGTTGTAAAGTGTTCGCAACGCATCCACTCACCTTACCATCAGCTTCTGATGAAATGATATATAATCCATATGTTAATTTATATAAAGCTTTTTCGTTCATAAAAATACCTCCTTCTGTCTATGATATTATGCCCTATTATTTAATATTTGTACAGTACTTTGAATTAAGAATTTTTAGAAATTTATTTTTGCCTATTTTCTAATATTATGTAATAATAATATTATCTATTATTTAACGCTAATTTCATTACAATCAAGGAGGTATTTTATGTTAAAATCTAAAGTAAAAATAAAGCACTGTATGATACTAATTTTCATACTTTTTATTAGTCTTGCTGCACTTTTATTTATTTCACTACGGCACGATCCATACGCTGAATTAACTAAGATAAATAAAGATACAAAAAAAGTTGGTGAAATTATGCACCAACAAGAACAAAAAGAAGATACATACTATTTATCATTATATTATCCTAAAACAAATTACACTGCACTTGATGATACCATCAATAACTATATTACACAATATAAAAAAGAACTTACGACACATAAAGATATGCTTGTTTACACATTAGACTATGATATACAAAATATCTTTGATCATTATGTTTCTCTAACATTTCATAAAAAAATATATGATAAACAAAAACAGCTAAAATCATCCGAAGATACATCATTTAATTATGATATAAAACAAAATAAACTATTAACTGTAGATGATGTTTTAAGAAGAAACTATCTACATTACATAAAAGAGATTGCATCTAAACAAAATATATCTTTTGATATCACAAAAGATACTCTACAATCTTTTATTATTCGTGAAAATGAACTTGTTTTCTATTTTCAAAATGATATGAGTAAGTCATTAACTATTCCATATAAGCAACATCAAGCATATATAAAATTACAGGATAAACAAATACCTTCTTATTTTCAAGGTGAATTAGCAAAGTCAAATCAACAAACTATTGATCCTAATAAAAAAATGATTGCCTTAACGTTTGATGATGGACCTCATCCTGAAAACACGAAAAAGATTATGGATGCAATAGAAGCTTATGGAGGTCGTTCTACATTTTTTATGTTAGGTCAAAATGTAAAACGTTATCCTGACTTAGTAAAAGAAGTATATACTCGAGGTCATGAAGTTGCAAATCACTCATGGGATCACTCTTTTAGATTATCCGCAAGTTTATCTAATCCTATGAATAAACAAGAAGTAACAGATGAACTCTACGATACAAATGATGAAATATACAAAACAATTGGAATAGAACCAACACTATTTCGACCACCTTATGGTGCTATAAATAACACTTTAAGACAAGCTTGCGAAATGCCGATGGTCTTATGGGATGTAGATTCTAGAGATTGGGAAACTCATAATCCTAGAAATATACATGATACTATTTTAGATGGTGTAAAAAATGGGGGACAAGTCATCCTTCTTCATGATATTCATAAAGATACTGTAAAAGGTGTTATCTCCGTATTAAAAGAATTACATGATCAAGGATATCAATTTGTAAGTGTTTCTACCTTAATGAAATATAAAGAAAAAGAACTTACACAAGCTAATAAAGACCCTGTTCATAATGTGATTGTTACTCCATTAACTAAAATATAGGCTAATTCGTTTCAGAATTAGCTTTTTCTAATATATACAAATTCATGTTCACTAGATAATGCTTCATTATATAAGTAACCATCTTGAGAAAATTTTTTCACTTCATCTAAACAAGTAATATTCTCTTCTGCTAACCACCTTATCATACTTCCTCTTGCCATCTTCACATATACCCCTTTTTCTTTACATATACCACTGTTTTCTTCCATAAATCGACACTTCACAATTCTAACTTTATTCGTTTGATATTTATATAATAACTTACTATATTGAGCACTTGCCAAATCTAATACTTCTTTATCTTCCTTTACAATTTCTTTATATACTTTATACTTCCAAAAATCATATAAACTATGATGTTCTTGATATTGTATTTTATCATGTAACTCTAATCGATATGGCATCACATGGTCTAATGGTTTTAATACTCCATATAATCCTGAAAGAATACGTATATACTTTTGAACATATATGAACTGATCATCAGTAAACACATCTGGTGCCATATATTGGTATTGTATTCCTTCATAAGAAAGTATAGCAGGAACTCCTATATTAGTTACTCGCATCTTTTCATACTGTATATAAGCTTCTTGTGCAATCTTTTCACTACACATTAATACTTTTTGAATTTGAGGTATTGTTAAGGTTTTTAGATATTTAATAAGTTGTTTCGCATCTTTTAATAAAATAGGTTGACCTTGTGCATCCATCCAAGCAATATCATCTTTCATCTTTTTTGCTGGAGAAATTATAACAATCATAAAATCACCTCCAAATAATTTTTCTTCATGTCAGCTGACAAAACTTAATCATTTCTTTTCTATCTATGTTATAGTATTTCTAGAGGTGGTGATAGAATGAAAAAAGAAATGTTCAAAAAAATGTTATTAACTGCAATGTGTTGTTTATCTCTTA
>CAJFOG010000011.1 GCA_904395785.1 uncultured Eubacterium sp.
ACTACCATCCATACTACACAAACCCTTTCTATTTAAAAACGTATACTTAAATAGATAAGTGCATTTCATATAGTTTTAATTAAAAAAGTACGATTTATCACGAAAAACATCATAAATTATTCAAAATATTTCTTATACAAGAATGTATACGTTTTTAAATAGAAAGGGTTTGTGTAGTATGGATGGTAGTTTGATTGATTATATCTTTGAGTGTTCAAAAGAAGCATGTTTATCAGATTTACGTAGTAAAATTGTATTAAAATTATATATTCATGATATTGAATGTATAGAGGATGAAAAATTTACGGTTGTTGCGTGGATAAAAGCTTATGAATACTTTACTGGAACTAGCATTCATGTCACTACAGTAAAAGAAGTAAAACAAGCATTAAGGGAATGGGTACAATAACGCATTCCTTTTTTATTGTTTGAATATTTGAAAAATTAGGTTATAATGAAAAGGATTGAAAGAAGGTTGTATATGATTAAGTTAATTGTTTGTGATATGGATGGTACATTGTTAAATCAAGAGAAAAGAATGCCGAAAAAAATGCCAGAGTTATTAGCACAACTCCATGAAGAAGGTGTTATATTTGTAGCAGGAAGTGGACGACAATACGCATCGTTGCGTAATTTATTTTCTTTCCATAAAGATCATATGTATTTTATATCTGATAATGGTTGTATGGTTGTAAGAGGGAAAGATGATTATGTGTTAAGTAGCTACACTATGGATAAAGAAGATGTTATGGAAATGGTAAAAGTTTCACGTGTTTTGCCGCATACACACATTGTGTTAAGTGGTAAAAAGAAGGCGTATTATGATATGGATGAAGCATTGTTTCAAGAACATGTTGTACAATACTATCCTAATTGTGAGCGTGTAAAAGATATTACAAAAGTTGATGATGAAATTATTAAAGTAGCTATTTTAAATTTAAATGGTACAAAAGAATTTGTATATCCATATGTGAAACAATTTGATGATACATATTTAGTTTGTGTATCTGCACATGAATGGTTAGATATTATGCCAAACGGTGTTCATAAAGGAAATGGTGTAAAAGTCTTGCAAGAACAGTTACAAATTTCTAAAATGGAAACGATGGTATTTGGAGATTTTATGAATGATTATGAGATGTTACAAGAGGCGCACTTTAGTTTTGCGATGAAAAATGGATTAGACAAGGTGAAAGAAATTAGTAATTATGTAACAACATATACAAATGATGAAGAAGGAGTTTATCAAGAAATTTGTATGTGGCGAGAGGATGAATGGAAAAAAGTAAAAGAAGTACAAGAACAGTTTTATAAAGGTGTATAGTATTGGAGGATTCTATGAAAAAATTTATTTGGATATGTGCCAGTGTATGTATGATGTTGTTAAGTGGTTGTTCATCATCTTATGAACGAGATACACAAGCTGGAAAAATTGTAACATTATCTGTTACAGATATGGAAACCAAAATAAAAAATAAAGAAAATTTTGTAGTAGTATTTGCGCAAAGTTGGTGTACGCACTGTAAAGCATTTAATGCGATGTTACAAGAGTATTTACCAAATCACCATGTAATTGTACATGAGGTGGTATTAGATAAAGATTCTGATTTAAGTAGAGAAAAGGCGATTGAAGTTGTGCAAAGTTATTTTCCAGATATGACAGGGACTCCAGGTATTTATTATGTAGAAGATGGGGAAATCAAAAGTAAAATGGATACAAGTGGTGAAAATGGCTTAAGTGAAGAAAGTTTTGATCAATGGATTGTGAAATATCATATTGATGAAAAACAATAGTTTTCATAAAAAGCATATAGAAGATATATATATAATATGTTATAATAGTTCCATAGGCATTTTTTGTGCCCGTAGCTCAATTGGATAGAGTATCAGATTCCGATTCTGACGGTTGCAGGTTCGACCCCTGTCGGGTGCGCCAGGAATATTATAGAACCCTATGTATTGATATATAGGGTTTTTTTATGCCAAGGGGCTTATCAATTTTTATATATAGTGATTAATGAAATTGAAAGTAAAGTATATCTTTTAATATTAAGAAATGTTATACTATTATAAGAGATTTTTGAAGGATAGTGAGGAAGTAAGAAATGGAAAAAATCTTATTTAAGAGAATAGGACTTATGTTTGTTTTATTACTAATAATTATTACAGCAATCTTTTCCTGTTATATATATAGTGTTGAATCTGTTAAGTTTGAACAAGATGTTGCTTCTAAGTTAGAGCAAATTTATGCGGCTTCTTTAAGTAGTGATAAAATGACTTTAGAAGTAGATGCATCTTTTGAGGATGATTACTTAAATCGAGCTTATTCCATTGATTATATGTTAGCAAATGATAAAAAGGTAGAAATGTCAGACTTAACATATATTAAAAGTTTAATGAAGTTACATGCAATACACTTAATTAAAAAAGATGGTTCTGTGTTTGCAAGTAGTGAAGAAGATGCATTACATGATAATTTATTGAATTATCATGATGGAGATAAATTTAAGAATATATTAAAAGGAGATAGCAAAGAGTTTGTTGTTTTATGGGAAAGTATTTCAGTGTTAAAAGATAATCCATTATTATACATTGCGATACCTTCTACAAGTAAGGAATATCAAATGGTTTTAATCGGTATTTCTACTAGTGTATTAGGAAACTTACGTTATTTTGCATCTATTCACTATATGTTAATTACAACACCCGATTCATTAGGTAAGGGATATTTTGTAGTAGATGAAGAAAGTGGAAGTATTATAGGTTCAACTTTAAATAATTATCAAAGTATTGAAATAGAAGGCGTAAATAGCCGTAAAGATTTTGTGAATACTTTAAAGTTATGTACGAATGGTAAAGTGTTAACATTGAATGGAAAAGTTCGTTATTTACGTGTACTAGAAAAAGATGGACGATTATTTTGTGGTTTTTATGATGGTGATGGATTTTGGGAACAAGTTATACAAGAAATTTTATATGTAGCCTCAGGTATCTGTATAGTATTTTTATGTATTTTATTCATTTTACGTGTTCTTATAAAAAAAATAGTAATTAACGATTTAAGAGGAATTGAAACAGGAATCCGTCAATTAATTCAAGGTAACTATGATATTCATTTTGAAGCAAAATATCCTACAGAGTTTCAAGATATTGTAAGTGTTATGAATGATTGGAAAGATACATATAAATATAAGTCGAATCGTATGACACGAATAACTTCTGCTATTAGTGAACATATAGGAACTTTTGAGTGTTTAAATAAGATTTCACAAAACTTCTTTTCAGATAATGTTCAAGAAATGTTAAATTTAACTGATCACGAATGGCAAAAAATTTCAGATGCACCCGATAAGTTTGAAGAATTTATTATTTCATTACAAAAACATCACATGAATGAAGAAGGTATTATTCATTGGAAAGGAAGATATTTGAAAGTTTCCTCATTCCATCGTCATGGTGAGTTTTATGGTATGTTGATGGATTGTAGTAAAGATGTTGAAACACAACATCGTATGCAGATAGAATTGGCAACTGTTACAGAAGAGTCATTAACAGATGCTCTTACAAAACTTGCGAATCGTAAAAAATTAGAATTTAGTGTAAATAATGTATTGCATGGAGAATATCCTAATGGAATGATGTTGATTATTGATTTAGATAATTTTAAAAAAGTAAATGATGAAGCAGGGCATCCAGAGGGAGATAAAGTATTAATTTTATTTGCACAAATATTACTAAAATTTTTCAGAAGAAACGATATCGTTGCACGTATTGGTGGAGATGAGTTTGTCGTATTTATGGATAATATCATGACAGATCATGTGTTACATCAAAAAATGAAACAATTATTAGATAAAATTCATGTGGAATTGGTTGAGTATTATCAAACATATGGTCTTTCTGCAAGTATAGGAATTGCATATATTGATCGTCGTATTCGTAGTTTTGAAGAGTTATATCGCTGTGCAGATAAAGCGTTATATCAAGCGAAAAAGAATGGGAAAAACCGTTATTATATTAATATAGAAAATAAAAGGTGTTTAGAAGGAAATTGTATTGTTTGCACTGGAAGATGTGAACGTAATGATTTATTAGAAGAATAGGGGGTGTATCAAGATGGTAAAATTTTATCAGCTAGAATGTTTTGTTACCGTGGTGGAGAATGGGAGTATTAATCGTGCTGCAGAACAATTATACGTAACGCAACCTACACTAAGTAGAACATTAAAATCATTGGAAGCAGAAATTGGAAAGCAATTATTAATAAGAAAAAATCATGGAGTAGTTCCTACACGAGAAGGAAAGTTACTGTATCGTTATGCGAAAACAATACTGTCAGAGTTAAAAGTAGTTGAGAAATTAAAACAGATGAATGCGGATGAAATTTATAGTGAATTACGTTTTTCTATTTATTCTTTGTTTATGAATGATGATGTTTTTACATCATTTTATGAAAATAGTTTATCTGAAGAAATTGTGTTAAATATCAATGAGGAATCTATTGAAGATTTAATTACTAATGTATATGAAGGTAAAAGTGAATTTGGGATAGCAGTATTATCAGATTTAGAGTTACCAGCAGTACAAAGAACGTTAAGTGCAAGGAAAATGAATATGGTAATACTAGGACGAAGTCCAATGTGTATCCATATTCATAAAGAACATAAATTAGCAGAAAAATCACAGATTTGTATGCATGATATAGTCGATAGTTCTTATTTACATTTACCATATGACATGTATTCAAATTTACGTTTAGGAACAGAAATTGATACTTTAACAATACGTGACTTGAAAAGAAATATTGCGGTGAATAATTATCGTTTATTGATGTTATTGTTGAAAGAAGCAAATTGTTTTATGTTTGGTAATATATGGCAAAAAGATATATTAGAAAAGCAAGCAGTTTTGACAAAAGGTATTGAAAATTGTTCAGTAGAGATGCATATGGTGATGATTACATCAAAAAAAGATGGATTAAGCGTAGAAGCAGAGAAATTTTTGAAAAATATTAAAATTTGCTATGGTTTTAATTAATAAAGGAGGCTAAGTTAATGATAAAAAAACTTTGGATTATTTTATGTGTGATTTTTATTGCGATTATGAGCATATTACCAATTTTTGCGGAAGATAAAAAAGTTATTCGTGTAGGTTTTCCTATTCAACCTGGATCTACAGAAAAAACAAATGAAGGTGAATATATTGGTTATACAGTAGAATATTTGGAAGAAATAAGTAAATATACAGGATGGGAATATGAATTTGTAGAAGCTTCGGGTGATTTAAATGAGCAACTTTCTACATTGATTGAGATGTTACAAAAAGGCGAAATTGATATCATGGGTACTATGGTATATTCAGAAGCTTTAACAAAAGTTTTTGATTATCCAGGCTATAGTTATGGAACTGCATATTCTGTATTGATTGTAAGAAAAGATGATAATCGTTGGCTAGCTGATGATTTTCAAAATTGGGATAATATTGTGGTAGGAACATATCCAGGCTTAAAGACACGTATGGATGAATTGAAAAAGTTTGCGGATATTAATGGTTTTAAATTCGAAACAAAAGAATATGATACACAAGTTGAAATAAGAGAAGCCCTTTATAGAGGAGAAATTGATGCGACAATTAGCGTTGATATTTCTATGGATAATCAAGTTAAAGAAATTGCTCACTTTACGCCAGTTCCTTATTATTTCGCAGTAAGTAAAGGAAATCAAGAAATTGTACGTGATTTAAATAGTGCATTGTCTAATATTAATGTAGGGAATCCGTATTTACAAGGAACATTATATACAAAATATTTTGGAGATAACTACTTTTCATTGTCAAATGATGCAAAACAATATATTCAATCACTAGGAACTCTGCATGTTTTAATGATGGATGGAAATGCACCTATCCAATATAATAGTAAAGAAGGTCCTAAAGGTATTTCCGTCTCTTACTTAGAAAAGATGAAAAAAGATTTAGGTTTATCATATAAAATTACAATGGCAAAAGATTATGATGAATTTTTATCAATTATAGATAAGCAAGAAGTAGATATTGTAATGGGAGTATCTAGTGCTACCAATATTACCAAAGATGTTAAAATGACATTATCTGTACCATATTTGGATAGTTATTTAGTACAAGCAGTACATGGAGAACAAGAAGTAGATCAAACTTCAGAAACTATTTATAATACAGAAGATATTTTAAAAGCAGTTAATAAAGGGACAATAAGCAATGCAGCTGTTGATTTATATATTGCAAACTTTTATTTACAGAAAAAAGGTGTATATAAAAATGTTACGATTCAATCGAGTAAATCAAGTGATTTACAGTATTCATTAGGATTACTAGACTCTAACAAATCACGATTGTTGACAATTATCAATAGCTATTTAAATTCATTTACAGAGCAGAAAAAACAAGAAATTGTATATCGTAATACACTAGTAGACATGGAATATACGTTGCAAGAATTACTACAAGCAAACTTATGGCAAATCATTGTGTTTATTTTATTTTTATTAATGATTTTATCTTTATTATACTTGCGTAGAGTACGTAAAAAGAATATGTTATTAGATTCTGAAATTATGCAACAAAGAAGATTAAATGAGCTATCAAGATTAAGTAATGAATGTTTATTTGAATATAATTATAAAGAAGATGTTATGCATATTGAAAATAACCAGGCAATGTTTAATCAAGAACATATTATTGAGAATTATAGTTCGTATGATCAACATATATTCTTACGTAAAATGATTTTAGATGAAAAAGATGATAATTATGATTTTCAATTAAAAATTAACGGACAATTGCGTTGGTATCGTGTACAATTACGTGTATTAAAAAATGATGATGGAAAAGCAACATATGCTTTAGGTAGAATTGTTGATATACATGATCAATTAATGCACCAAAAAGAGTTGATAGAACGATCACAAAAAGATAATTTAACAGGTTTATTAAATCGCTCAGCGGCAAATGAACTCGTTAAAAAATGTATAGAAGAAAATAATCAAGGTATTTTAATTATTTTTGATATTGATAATTTTAAACAAGTAAATGATAGAAAAGGGCATCCAGTTGGAGATGCACTATTACAAAAATTTGCGGAATATTTATCATTATTTTTTAGAAAAGAAGATATTATTAGCCGTTTAGGTGGAGATGAATTCTTAGTGTTTATTCCTGTGAATATATCATTTGATAGTTTAAAAAGTAAATTATGTCGCTTTATTGAAAAAGTAAATCACGATATTTTCTTACAATATGAAGAAGAAGATGTATCAGTGAGTATAGGTACGGCCCAAGTAATTGGTAAAAATGACTCGTTTGAAGAGTTATACGGACGTGCTGACCATGCGATGTACATTACAAAATTAGGTGGAAAAAATGGTTTCTTTATTAGTGATGAAACAGATTGTCCGGATGAAGATTGCATAAATTGTGAAAAAAATTGTAGAAAAAAATGGTATTATAAACATCAACAACATATGAAGGAAGAGGAGGTTTCCTAAGCATGAATGATAAAAAGATTGCTAAGAATATTAAAATTTTCACATTATTGATTGTCTTACTTTCTGTAATCTTTTTAGTCGGGGGATTATTTTTAAATGTTATGATACGTAATGCTGGTGTAGAATCAGCTAAAGTAGAATTAATGAATAATACAACACTATATCAAACACAATTACTCCAGCAATTTGAAGCAGATTTTCAAACATTAAATACAGTAAAAGTATTTATTGATTTTGAACATGAAGGTGTAGATGAATCATTATTATCTGGTTTAAATGAATCAAATCGCAATAATCGATTTATAAGAATGTCATTATGTTATAGCGATGGAGTGATTTATCATGCAACATTGAATGAAGAAATTATAAAAGATAAAGTAGAAAACTTACCAGAAGTAGTACAAGAGTCATTAAACAAAAGTTGGAATGGAGAAGAAGCTGTATCAAAGTTTTATTATGATGAACAGTTACAAGAAACAGTTACAGTAGTATCTGTACCAGTTTATAAAAATAATAAGATTATTGGTGTATTCGCAGCATATGATAGTGTAAATGAGTTTAAAGCAATTATTTCGAAAAATGATAATGTGAATTCATATACACATCTTGTATCAAGTACAGGAAACTTCTTAATTCGATCAGATAATAGAATTAATGAAGATGAAGCTACATCTATTTATAATATGTCTGCAAATTATTTAGATGAAGCAGAGGTAAAGAAAGCATTAGCAAATAAACAAGACTATTATGCAACATTTGAAAAAAATGATAAGACATATTGTGTTTATTTTAAATATTTAGATGTAAATGATTGGTATTTATTTAATATTACACCACTATATAGTGTAGAAAGCGATATGGCTTTATTAGTTCAATATTCAACTGTTATTTATATGGCGATTATTGCGATTGGAGCTCCTTTCTTATTTTATATATTTAAAATGATACGTAAAAATGATTCATTAATGGCAAAACAAGCATACTATGATAATTTAACAAATCTTTTAAACTTCTCTCATTTTAAACATGAATTAAGAAACTTATTAAAAAGCGATGTGGAAGGATATCTAGCAGTGCTAAATATTAAAAACTTCCAATTTATTAATGAGACATTTGGTGAGAAAAGTGCTGATAACTTATTATGTTTTGTTGCCAATTGCATGAAACAACAATCAAAACAAGAAGAATTAAGTTGCCGTGAGAATGCAGATCAATTCATCATGTTGTTCAAAGAAAAAGATTTGGAAGTTGTGAAAGAAAGATTAATGCATATTGAAGAACAAATCAAGCGATTTTTTGCAGATAACAAATATAATTATGATATCCAATTAAGTATTGGTATTTGTAAAATAAAACAAACTGATAAACCAGTAGCAGATGTACAATGGGTTATTTATAATGCACAATGGGCGATGAAAAAAGCAAAACAGACAAATGAAGGATGTATTGTATTTGATGAACAATTAATGAAAACAATTCAAATACAAAATGAAATTGAAAGTTCCATGCAGTATGCATTAAAAAATGAAGAATTTAAATTGTTTATTCAACCCAAATATGATGTATTTCATGATAAATTAGTAGGTGGAGAAGCATTAGTAAGATGGATAAGAAACGATGGTACCATGTTTTATCCAGATCAATTTATCCCATTGTTTGAGAAAAATGGTTTCTGTGTAGACCTTGATTTATACATGGTGGAAAATGTATGTAAACAGCTTCGTAAATGGATAGATGATGGAAAAATGGTATATCCAATTTCAATTAACCAAACAAAACGTTTATTTTATCATTCAGATTATGTAGAAAAATTACAAAGCATTTTTAATAAATATCAAATATCACCAGATTTAATTATTCTAGAAGTATTAGAAGGATTAGCGATAGAGGACTTAGATAGCTTTAATCGTTGTATAGAACGATTACATGCAATCGGATTAAAAGTATCATTAGATGATTTTGGAAGTGGTTATTCATCATTAAGTAATTTAAATGAATTAAATGTAGATGAAATAAAAATAGATCGAGGATTTATTATGTCTTTAAAAGGAAATGATGAATCACAAGAAACAAAAATCTTTAAACAAATTATTTCACTTGTAAGTACGTTAGATTCTGATGTAATTGTAGAGGGTGTAGAAACAAAAGAACATATTGAAATCTTAAAAAGTATGAATTGTCGATTTGCACAAGGATATTTTTTCAGTAAACCAATACAATCAAGTGAATTTGAAAAATTATTAGATATACAAGAAACGCATAAGTAAAGTATAATTTATATACTTAATTTGCATTAGAAATATTAAGAATCTTATGATATGATATATGTGAAAGTATAAAGGAAAGGAAAGAAAAATATGAAATTAATTAATAAAAATAAGAAAAACAAAGGTTTTACATTAATCGAAATTATCGTAGTATTAGTAATTATGGTAATTATGGCAGCAATCGCTGTACCAGCAGTAACTGGATACATTCGTGATGCACAAAACTCACAATACATTACAGAAGCACACACTATTTATACAGCTGTACAGGCTGAGGAAGCAAGAGTAGAAGCTAAAAATGAAACTCCAACTTATGGTGCTAGTTCAGTTACTAATTCAATCACAAAAAAAGTAGCAGATAAACTTGATGGAATTACTTTAACAAATATTACTCATACAGCTGCATCTACAGGTAGTGGATCTTCTACTCAAGAAACATATGTATTTACATTTACTTCAAATAATGGAAAAAATGTAAAAGTAACATTTACTCCAAGTACTGATAATATGGTAGTAGACTACGTAAACTAAGTATTAGACAATAATTTTTTGACCAAGGGATAATCTCTCTTGGTCTTTTTAGGAAAGAGGTGTCATATGGGTATTGTTATATGTGTGTATATAGTGATGGTGGGGATGTGTTTTGGTAGTTTTTTAAATGTAGTAGCGACTAGAGCAGTAGAAGAAAAAGAGTTGTTTGGTGGAAGAAGTCGTTGCGATGGATGTGGGCATCAACTTGCTTGGTATGATTTAATTCCTTTTATAAGTTTTATATGGTTAAAAGGACGTTGTCGTTATTGTAGACGAAAAATAGGAATTCGTCATTTAGTAGTAGAAATAATAGATGGATTCGCTTGTTTATTGGCATTTTCTGTAATTGGATTTTCCTTAGACTTTATATTTGTTTTTATGTTAATACAGTTATTTATTTTACTTTCTTTAATAGATTGGGATGTTATGATTATTCCAGATCTTTTATTAGTTTTGTTAATTTTTCCAGTGATTAGCTTGTGTATTTCTCATCCAGAATTTTCTTTAGTAGATAGAGTGATTGGGATGTTTTGCGTGAGTGGGATGATGATAATCATTAACTGTCTAGTAGCTGAGAGTTTTGGTGGTGGAGATGTAAAGTTAATGATGATATGTGGTTTTTTACTTGGATGGAAATTATCGCTATTAAGTGGATTTTTTGGAGTGGTTATTGCTGGAATATATGCTATGTATTTATTAAATACGAAAAAAGTAGGACGAAAAGATCATATTGCATTTGGGCCATTTCTTTGTTTAGGTGTATTTTTTGCATTGTTATATGGTAGAGTTGTTTTGAACTGGTATTTAAGCTTATTTTAGTATAAAATATAATATATAATTAGAGGAGGTTGTCTATGCCAATATATGATTATTCAGCATTGAATTATGATGGTAAAAGAGTTCGTGGAAAAAGGGAAGCTGAAAATGAAAAAGATCTTTATAAAATTTTACGTAATGAAGGCTTATACGTTACATGGTCTACTGAGATTGTAACATTGGGTAAAAGGTATCGACCAATTAAGTTACAGGCACTGGCGTCTTTATGTAAAGAACTTGGTACGATGTTAGAGTCTGGGATGGATATTTTAACGGTTTTTTTAGTGTTAGCAGAAGGGGCTGAGACAAAAGAAATGAATATAATTTTATTGGATATTAGACAACGTTTACAAACAGGGGAATCATTATCAGATGCATTGCTTCAACAAGGACAAGCATTTCCTAGTATTATGGTACATATGATACGTGCTGGTGAAGCAAATGGACAGTTGGCAAAATCTTGTATATTATTAGGAAAACAATTTGATAGAGAGAATAAAATTAAAAGGAAAGTACAGACTGCAATGATTTATCCTTCTATTTTAGGTGTGGTAAGTGTTGGAGTAATTATTATGATATTTACAGTTGTTATGCCTTCATTTGGAGATGCATTTGATGATGTGGAATTACCTTTCATTACAAAGATGATGATGTCATTATCGGATTTTATGATTACTCGTTGGTATGTAATGTTATTTGGGTTTGTTTGTATATGTGTTTGGATATGGATATTATTTAAGAGTGATAATTTTCGTTTGCGTTGGGCAAAATTTCAAGTGAATGTACCGAAGATTAAAAAGTTTGTTCGTATTGTATATACATCACGTTTTGCTCGTACACTAAGTGCTTTATATTCTGGAGGGGTAAATATTTTAACTGCTTTAGAGTTATCGGCTTCTACTATCAATAATAAATACTTGGAACAACAAATTCAAAAAGCTGCTGAGCATTTAAGTGAAGGGCGTTCATTATCTTCTGTTATTGCGGAAGTACAAGGGTTAGATCAAAAATTATATCGTAGTATTGCGGTAGGAGAAGAAAGTGGACGTTTAGATGTCATATTAGACAATTTATCAGAAGATTATGATAATGATGCAGCACAGGCTGTAGATCGTATGTTAGCATTATTAGAACCTATTTTAATTTTGGTGTTAGGGGCTATTGTAATGGTAATCGTAATCTCAGTGTTATTACCAATTTATTCTATGTATAATAAATATTAAGAAAGGAAATCTGTATGGAAACAATACTTTATATAGCAAGTGATGCACTTACCTTGATAAAGGGTTATAAAAAGAAAAATAAATATTTTGTAATGGATACGAAAAGATATCCCTTTCAAGGGGAAGGTATTGCATCTTTAGAAGATATAGACCAAGAAAAGTTAGATAATATATTAAAACAGATAAACGTAGAGAGTCTTTGTTTATTGTTAAGTACAAAGTTTGTTCAATGGAAAATTGCAGAGATTCCAAACTTAAAATCTGAATATATGATAAGAAAATTAGTAGAACAAGAAATGGATGAAATAGTTACTTCTGATAAAAAATTCGTATATGACTATCGCATGTTAAAAATTCAAGATGCCAATGGACTTCGTATTATGATGTTTGCTGTGCAAGAAGATGTTGTGAATTACGTAATACAAATGTCAAAAAAATATCGTTTAAAACTTACAAGAATTGATATTGTGATAAACTCTATTATAAAAATATTTGAAGATTTCTTTAGTCAAAGTTATCAATCAGTAGGGCTTTTAGTGGCAGAAGGAAAAGAAGTAAATACGTATTTGTTTATTGATGGTAAGTTTAGATACTTTGGAAAAAACCAAATTCGTAGTGAAATGAATTCAGAATCTTATCCGAATGAAATAGTAAACTATGTTTCTCAGTTAATACAATTTAAACGTGCAAATTATCGTGATGCAGAATTGAATAAATTTTACTTTGCAGGAGTAGAAGCTGATAACTTTTATAAGGTTTCAAACGTATTAAAAAGTTTATTCCAAATAGAAGTAGGAAGTTATGATGAGTTTCATATGTTAGATGGGAAAGGAAAAGATATCCCTGTTGAACAATGGCTATATCAATTAGGAAGTTTGGGTGAATGGAAATGAAAGGGTTAAATAAAAAATATTTTAGAAAAGATATTAATATCTTACAAGCATATTATTATAAACCACCAAAATTTGAAAAATATAGACCACATATGATGTATATATTACCAGTATTAGGGTTTTTAGTTGGTTTTAGTTTAATTTATTATGTATTCTTTTATCGACCATTAGTAGCACAACAAGTGAAAACAAGTCAAGTAAAAACGCAACGAGCAGAAGTAGAGGAGTTATTAAATTCTTCTATTGGTGAGAAAAATTATCAAGAATATCAAACAACAAAGGCAGAAGTAGAAAAATATGAACTAATGCTAGAAATTATTAAAACATATCCTAAATTAAATTTAGATCACTTAAATGCAATATTAGAAACAACACTAGGAGCTTCTATTACGAATTTTAGTTATGATAACAATACACATGCAATCACTGTTTCATATGAAGCACCTTCACAAGACACTTATCCAAAAATATTATCTCAATTACGTGCATTAAATATATTTGATAGTATCGAATATAATGGATATCAAGGAGTAGAAAGGGATATTACAGAAACACAGTTAGTACCTACTATAGAAAATAATCAAACACAATATGGAATAAATGGGACAACAAATAATCAAAACAGTCAAGAAGAAGTAATACAAGAACAAAATCAAACATCTAATCAACAATCAATCGAATATCATGAGGAAGAAGTTGTGGTAGGACAAAAACAAATTTATACATCTACTATCACGTATGTTTTAAAAGGTGGAAGTTTAGAATACGCTACAAATGATGAAGATAGTGAACAAAATAAAGAAAATACAAGTACAAAAGAT
>CAJFOG010000012.1 GCA_904395785.1 uncultured Eubacterium sp.
GGTTATTATGTAGGATATGATGGTCGTGGTAGAATCACAGTTGGTGTTGGTGGTATTACATACAATTATAAAATTGGTGATGTATGTATGGGCATTGCAGGTGATCATGTTGAACCTGGTGTTAGTTTAAAAAATACAAATGATAAACATAATCATGCTTTACAAGCTTTTGCATGTATTGGGAATAGAGCTAAAATTATATCTGGTGATGCAAAAGGACGCTATGGATATGTAACTGGTAAGCATGGTGGTGTTGACCATGTTATGGTATATTTTGATGAAGAAACATTAGATTTAATGACATGCGATGATAAAGTGTTAATTAAAGCTTATGGTCAAGGATTAAAGTTATTAGATCATAATGATATTCATGTAATGAATATTGACCCTGCGCTATTAGAAGCCATTTGTATAGATGAGCATCCAAATGGTATTCGTATTCCTGTTGTCGCAAAAATACCAGCGTATTTAATGGGAAGTGGTTTAGGCAGTACTACAACAATGTTAGGTGATTATGATATCATGACACAAGATCATGAACAAATTAAACAATTAGGACTAGATAAACTTAAATTTGGAGATCTTGTGTTAATTGAAGATCACGATAACCATTACGGCCCTCATTATAAAAAAGGTGCGATATCCATTGGGGTTATTTGTCATTCAGATTCTTATACAAGTGGACATGGTCCTGGCGTCACTGTAATCTTGACAAGTAAGACAAACGCAATTGAAGGCGTTATTCAAGAAAATGCAAATATCGCAAACTATTTATTAAAGTAAAAAAACTGCAAAATTGCAGTTTTTTTAATCATTATCTTTTAAGAATCTTAAAATGTATAAAAAGATATTAATGAAATCTAAATATAATTCAAATGCTGAATAAATAGATAATGTTTTTAATGCTTCTGTATTACCTTCATTTTGATAATATAATACACTCATCTTTTGCGCATCAAATGCAGTTAACCCTGTAAATAAAATTAAACCGAGCGCTGAAAATAACATTGTATCTGTAGATACTCCCATTAACATCATGATAAGCTCAACAATAATTAATGTAACTAGCCCTCCAATAAAAATTGGTCCAAGACGAAGCAAGTTCATTTTAGTAGTAAATCCAATTACAATCAAACTAGCAAAGTAAACTGCTGTAATTAAAAATGCAAAAATAATTGTCGTAATATTATACTGTAATCCTATTGAAGAAAACGTAAGTCCTAATAATGCTGCATATACTAGAAATAATACCCTAGCAGATGTGACAGACATTTTAGATAACCTTGCCCCAAACGCCACAGCTACCCCTAACTGTGCGATAATAATCACAAATGGTGCTATACTATTTCCATAAATAAGATAAATTAAATTCGTAGTTAATACAAGATAAGCTACTAAAAAAGTTACAACTAATCCTAATCCCATCCATGAAAATGTACGAATCGCATACTTTCGCAGCGTCTCCGTAGAATTCTCATAAAATACATTTGTTTCATCATGTCTTTGATACATAAACAAAACCTCCTTAATATAAGTATGTACATATTTTACCCTTTTTTCAAAAATTATGCAAACTTTTTAAGTAATTTAAAACACCTTGCTTAATACCTTGCGCAACTTGTTCTTGCCCTTTTGTGGATGTTAAAACTTGTAAATCTTTATTTCCTGTAATAAATCCTAGCTCTAATAAAATAGATGGAATTTTATTTTCTACTAACAACTGTAAAGGACTTGTTGCCTGATCTTTTAATCCTCGATCATATGTATATCCTATATCTTGTAATCCTTTTTGAATATGTTTAGCTAGTGAAACATTCTGATCAGAATTATAATTTACCCATATTTCACTACCATTTATATTTGTATCATAATAAGAATTTGTATGTAATGAAATAAATGCATCAGCTTGTGAATCATTTGCTATTTTACTACGTGCAGATAAATCTTCCACATTATCATCACTCCAGGAAACATGATTACTGTTTCTTGTTAAAGTTACTTGAACTCCTTCTTCTTCTAAGATGGTTTTTAATTTTAATGCGATAGCCAATGTAATATCTTTTTCTTTATGTCCCTGATAAACGCTACCTCCATCATATCCACCATGTCCTGCATCTATTACAACATGACCACTATATTTTTTTACTTCTTCTTGTTTTAACACTCTATGTTGTAGAAGTGTTTTTGACGTCTTATCCATCGCAAATGTATCTTTAATACTTGGAAATAACACCAAACATAAGCATATCATAATAAATGCGATAGGATGAGATTCAATATAATTTTTACGCATTATGCATCACCTTTTAATTCTAAGATAATAGAGCGAATTACTTCATATGCATCACTTTCTTTATTTAATAAATGTTGATACCTTTTAAAAATACGCAATGTTCTTGTTTCATCATCATCTAAATACGCCAATCCATAATGTAATACAACATCTGTTTGATCACGATATGTATCTAATAAACGTTTAAACAATTGTTCACCTTTTGGTGAATGTAATGCAATATATGCAGTTGCTTGTTCATAATATAACATCGATTCTACTTGCTCACTCGTTTTTGTAAATACTTGTAAAAATGTATCTACAAATTGTATAATTTGATGATAGTATTGCGAATCATATCTTCCTGCCTGCAATAATTCATCCAACAATAATGCAAGCGCACTTAACAAATCTATACGATCATTCACTTCATAAATCATTGACTCTAATGACGTTTGTTTAAAATATTTTGCAGTATGCATCAATTTTTCAAACTGTTCAAGCAAAGTAAATACTAATGCTAAGCCATTTTGTACTTGCATTGCTTCATCTATCACCGTAGAAATTCTTCCATAGTGTATAAATGGAAACTTTTCTCTTTTTGTAATCTCTAATACAACTTCATCTACAAAATCAATCGTATATGGACTGTATTCATCTTGAATTTTACATTCATGAAAAATACGATCGCTTATACTTAATTCATTATAAACTAACTGTAATTCTTGTTTTATTTTATCATAAGACCATGTACATCCTAACAATTCCAAATGTCGTTGTATTTCTTCTTTAGACATTTTTGAAAGTTGTAGACACATCACATCATACGGTGTTTTTAACTTGTCCATACGCAACCTCCATACTTTTGTATATTTTTTTAATGTATTTACAGTTAACTACAATATCATTTTTTTATACATTTTTCAAGGATGTAAAGATTACCAGTTTCTTAAGAAGTCTAAAAGGTGTACATATTCCTATATACACCTTTTCTAACATATTAATCATTACAGTTATTTATAATTCGCATTGTAAAGGAGAATTCATGATCTTTTTCTGCAGATAAATGATATTTATCTAATACTGGCGCTCCCCAACTATCATCACCACCAACACCCATTTGTGCTTTTAAAATATTTACATACGTATAATGATAGTCTGCCAATTCATATTGATGCATTGCTTGTTCAATTTCCATAACACTATGTGGTAATACACTACACTCAAATGATGTATCTGTTTCAAACATCACACCATCACCATCTACATCATATACACACATCCATTTTGTATCCATATGGTTCCCACACTCTTGTGGCATTAAATACGGTGTCATTTGATGTTCTACTTGCCCTTGATATACATCTATTTTTGCCCCTTTATATCGATCGCTATATGTTTCGTATGGACCCCTTCCATACCATTTCATAAAGTGTAAAGATTTATCTAAACGAAGTGTTAAACCAATCAATGGAAATTCTGGTAACCCTTGTTTACCTTTATATTGATAATTTACTTTGATAGAAGCATCTGGACATACTTGAAAGTTCACAAACACACTTGTAGAAGGAACTGTTGGAAGAATATATTCATAGGAGATTATTTGTTGTTGTTCATCAAATCCTATAAACTGACAATTCGCATACATAGATGCTCCAATCCACATAGCACTATGTTCACCAAACTTATTCCCATGATCATTATCTGTCATAGCTCTCCAAAACAAAGGTTTCATAAAGCGATGGACATATTCCTTTTCTTTATAACGTAATGATACTAAACCGATAGTTTTTGAAAATAAGATTTGTACATCTTCCTTATAAAATCCAATATTTCCATCACCAATCACAACATGTATCTTACCTTCATGTTGTTTCATATGCTGTTTCACCTCATAAGCATATTGTCCAAAAGCGATTTCATACCCTACTTTTCCCCATATTGTATCTTCTTTCAAACAGATGGATACATTTTTTGTATAATTCCCTTTTTGACTTGTTTCCATCCAACCAAATGAAAATTCAACAACTTTACCTGGCTTCACATCTATCTTAACCTTTTCTTGCTGTATGATTTCTCCATCTTTTTTCAAGATACAATAAACATCATAAGATGCAAGTGATGTAAACATATGTTTATTTTTAATACGAATTGTGTCGTCAAATACTTGAATATCAAATGGCTGATACAAATATTTCATCTCATAAGCTTTTGGAGTAGCTGTACGGTTTGCAAATAAAATTCCATTCCCACAAAATTCATAGTCACTTTGTCGATCATAAAAATCTCCACCATACGCCAATGTACCATCTTCTTTTGCAATCGCTTGATCAATATAATCCCAAATAAATCCTCCTTGGTATTGTTTATATTGATCTTCTAATGCGGTATATTCATCCATTCCACCTAATGAATTTCCCATCGCATGCATATACTCACAGCTTACATATGGCTTTTTAGGATGTGTTTGTAAATACGCTTCAATTTCTTTAGCTTTCGCATACATTCTACTTTCTACATCACTAATATCATCATACTAACGATTCCAAAACACCCCTTCATAATGTACAATTCTTGTATCATCCACTTCTTTAAAATAATCACTCATCGCTTGAATTACTGTACCAGCATATGCTTCATTTCCACAAGACCACATAATAATTGATGGATGATTTTTATCTCGTTCAAACATTGATTTCGCACGATCTAAACAAGCTGGTTTCCATATATCTAAATCACCTGGAACATTCCATGAAGGCTCACAAACCCCTAATTTCTGCCACGAACCATGACTTTCTAAATTTGCTTCATCAATAACATAAATTCCATAGGTATCACATAACGCATACCATTCACTACAATTTGGATAATGGGATGTACGCACAGCATTAATATTAAACTGTTTCATAAATTGAATATCAAACAACATATCCTCATATGTGATACATCTTCCCTTTTCCGGGTGAAACTCATGACGATTTACTCCTCTAAACACAATACGTTTTCCATTTAATTTCATAACACCATCTTCAATCTTAAAATCTCTAAAACCTACTTTTTGTGGCACTATTTCTACTATATTTCCTTTTTCATCAAAACAAGTAATATATAGCGTATATAAATATGGATGTTCTCCACTCCATAGATGAGGATGATCTACTGTTAATATTTGTTGAAATTCATGTTGTAGTAAGATATTAGATAAAGATGCAACAATTTGCTCCTCTTGATCTTTTAATACGAAATCTATATATCCTTTTCCTTTAAATAAACATTTGATGTTAACTTCTAATTGACCTACATGATATGGTGATTGTATATGTGTCTTAACAAATAAATCTTGCACATGAATATGGGGAATTGCGTATAATTCTACATCTCGAAATATTCCAGAAAAACGCCAAAAATCTTGATCTTCTATCCAGCTAGATGTTCCTCTTTTATATACTTCTACAGCTAATTTATTTTCTGTTTCTTTCACAATGGAAGTAATATCGAATTCAGATGGTGTAAAACCATCCTCTCCATAACCAACAAATTGTCCATTTAACCAAACACCAAAAGCTGTTTCTACACCTTTAAAATGTAAACGAATTGTCTTACCTAATAAAGGTTTATTCACATCAAAATACGTAACATAACTTCCTACTGGATTATCCTCCATAGATACTTCTGGTGGTAATAATGCTTCTTTTCCATCCCATGGATATAATGTATTTGTATAATGACATTGATCGTATCCTTGCATTTGGATATGACCTGGAACTTGAATTGTATCAAAATGTGAACAATCATATGTTTCTTTGTAAAAATCAATGACTCTATCTGCTGGTTTTTTCGCATATGAAAATAGCCATTGTCCATTTAAACTTTGTTTCAACTCTTGTTCATTAGTCTGTAAATGTTCAATATTCGTATAAAATGAATGGTCTGAATGTGCAGCTAAACGATTCACTTCATAAACCATTGGATCTGTTAAATAACTTACGACATCTTTCATATTCTACCTCCTACAATACATATACATCTTACAATAAAGAGAAATACCTATGCAAGGGGTTACATAAAATATTAGACATTTGGATATAAAAGAGAAACATTTCATCTCTTTATAAAAAAAGGAAACACTATACTACATGTTTCCTTCAATTTCTACATCCATCATAACATTTTCTTGTTTACCTTTTGTATAATATTCTGCAATCGCAGTATATAATACATCAGTAGAGGAGTTTATAGCTGTTTCACAAGAATCTTGAATAACCCCTACAATAAATCCTGCACCAACGACTTGCATTGCAATGCTATTAGGAATTCCAAATAAGCCACATGCTAAAGGTACTAATAATAATGATCCCCCTGCTACACCTGATGCACCACATGCGGAAATTGTAGATAATAGACTTAATATAATTGCTGTTCCAAAATCTACATGAATTCCTAGTGTATGTGCTGCTGCCAATGATAAGATAGATATTGTAATTGCTGCTCCACCCATATTAATCGTAGCACCTAATGGAATAGATACAGAATATGTATCTTGATCCAATCCCAATTCTTCACATAAACGCATATTCACAGGAATATTTGCAGCTGAACTTCGCGTAAAAAATGCAGTAATTCCACTATCTTTTAAACACTTTAACACAAGTGGAAATGGATTTTTTCTAATAAATACAAATGTCAAAATTGGATTTACGACAAATGCATCAATAATCATTGTACCAACTAATAATAATATTAAACTTCCATAAGTAACTAATGAACCAATCCCTTGTTCAGATATTGTCCCAAATACAATCCCCATAACTCCTAAAGGAGCAAATTGTATAATCCATCTTACAATATTAGAAATTCCTTCAGAAATATCTTCTATTACTTTTTTCGTTTCCTTACTCGCATGACGCAATGCAATTCCTAGTAAGACTGCCCAAGTAAGAATTCCAATATAATTCGCATTTACTAATGCATCAATTGGATTCGCAACAATATTCATGAGTAAAGATTGTATTACCTCTGCCATACCACCAGGGGCTACTACATCACTTCCAGTATCTTGTAATGTTAACGCTACTGGAAAAATATAACTCATAACAACTGCCAAAGCCCCTGCTAAAAAAGTACCTAACAAATATAAAATAATGACCATATTCATATTTGTCTTTTTCCCTTTTTCATGCTTACATAAAGCTGACATAACCAAAAATAATACCAATAATGGAGCTGCCGCTTTTAATGCCCCTACAAATAAATCACCAAATAATTTCACGATTCTTACCTGTGGAAGTAACATCCCTAATATAATACCTATTATTAAACCAATCACAATCTTTTTTACTAAACTCATTTGTTTTATCACACATATTATATGCTTCATAAAATCCCTCCTTATCTTGCTTTTTCTTAGATTTGTCTTTATTATACCACTTTGTGTTCATAAATCAAGATATAAATGTTTATATTGTGTGAACACACATACTTGATTACACTAATTTAGTAATCAACATTATGATTCTATATTATCTATATTTTTACACTACATATCCCTAGGAATTTTCATAAACCCTTAAATAATTTAAAAAAGTCAATGAAAGTTAAATAAATTACCTATTTTCATTGACTTTGTATAATATTTATATTTTACTTAATTCTTTTGCTTTCTCTTGAAATTCTTTCATTACACCTTGTAAGTTTTGCTTTATCTGTATAACATCTTTATGCAGCAGTTTATGTCTTACAACGTGCTTTCCATTCACAAACACATCGCTTACATCACTTGCATTTGCACTATATACAAGAACAGAGTAAGGATCATGTACTGGAAACATATGCATAGCATCTAATGAGACCATGATGATATCTGCTTTTTTTCCTACTTCAATAGAGCCTATCTCTTGTTGCATTCCTAAAGCCTTCGCACCTTCTATCGTTGCTAATTTTACAATTTCCTTTGCAGGAAATAAAGATCGATCATGATATTTTGTTTTTTGTAATCCTGCAAACATTCGCATTTGAATAAATAAATCTAATGTATTTCCACTACTTGCTCCATCTGTTCCTAATCCTACTCGTACTCCATTTTCAATAAACGCTTTCACAGGTGCTATTCCTTTACCTGCTTTTACATTAGATACTGGGCAATGAGATACTTTTACATGATGTTGTTTCAATAATTCGATATCTTGTTCATTCATATGAATGCAATGAACTGCTAGTACATGTTCATCTAAACAATCAATAGATGCAAGCCACTGTACTGGTGTCATTTGATATGTTTTTTGAAAATATGTCATTTCATAATCCATTTCTGCAACATGTGTCATTAATAATGTATTATATTGTCTTGCCAAACGTAATGCTTCTACAAAGTTTTCTTTACTATTCGTATTTGTTGCATGTGGTGCAATCATTGGAGTAATAAGAGGATGATGTTGCCAATTATTCATAAACTTTTCTGCTATCTGTAATGCTTCTTTCGCATTTTTCGCATTACATGTTTCTTGATCAATAATAGTTTCTCCTAATACTGCACGTATTCCTAAATATTCACTTGCTTTCGCAACCTCATCCATAAAATAATACATATCCGCAAATGTTGTAATTCCTGCACGCAGCATCTCCGCTATTCCATAACATGATGCTGCATAAACTAACTCCTCATTCACACAAGCATTTTCTAATGGAAATAAAAATCTTCTTAAACGATCCTTACAATCATCTCCTAAAGAGCGAAATGGTATCATAGGTACATGGCAATGTGTATTGACCATTCCTGGTAATACTAATTGATTGCTTGCATTTATAATTTCATCAATATAATCATGGTTTTTTGCTTCACCTACATATACAATGTGTTCATCTTCTATGACAATTTGCCCATCTTGATATTCTCGCATGTCTTCATCCATTGTAAGAATCCATGCATGTTCTATTAATATTCTCATAATCTACTCCTTTTATTGAAAGAAAAAAAGAATCTTTCTTATTTTCATAAAGAAAGATCCTCTTCTATCTATGTTAACGATTCAATAATCGATTCCATTGATCCGTCCAGTTTGCTAATAATGGATTTACAAATGTATAATCAATTGCTTTTGCTCTTTGCGCAACAGCACCATATGTTTTATTTTGTGCATCTTCTTCACTTAATTCCACAGTTGCATTTGTAGGACCTTCATTTAATGATTTACTTGTGACAGACTGTAATTCTTTAGAAATTCTCCAGTTTACATATTTATATGCCAATTCTTTATTTTTTGATGATGCTACTACATCAATTGTATTGAAGTTTGCATATGTTCCACTTTCTGGTACTACATAACTTACACTATTTGCTGCATTTTGAATCATAGGTACCGCAAAATCACCAACTACTGCTGCTTTAATTTCTCCAGCCGCAAACATATTTGCTAAATCTGATGATTTTGTATATGTCTTCACAATATTAGGTTTTAATTCTTCTAATGCTTTAAATGCAGAAGCTCCATCATCACTTGTAATATCTTTATTCGCATGATCACTTGCAATATACATCATTGCAGGACCAAATGTAGTCGTAATATCAGGAATCGCAATAGCTCCCTTTAAATTTGCTTTCCATAAATCATCCCAAGATGAAATCTCAAATCCCAATGCTTCTTTATCATATACAATACCCACACTTTGAATTACAAATGCTGGTCCATAGCCATTTGCTTCTTGGTAAGCTTTCGCAGTTGAGATTAAATTATCTATGTTAGAAACTTTTGAAGGATCTAATTTTTCAAATAATTCACTTCCATATCCTTGCGCAGATGTAGATTGATTTAATTCAATGACATCAATCCCACTATCTGGATTATTTTGTAACTTTGTAAAACGATCTGCTGCATTTCCTAAATCAGTCACAACCTTACAGTTATACTGTTTTTCAAAAGGCTTAATAACATCTTCATTGACAATATCTTCACTTAATTGAAAAGAAGATACTGTCAATGTACATTCATCACTTGATGAAGTAGATGAACATCCTACCAAACTTAAAAGCATTGTACTTGCTACTACAAATTTACTCAATTTCTTCATATTCTTTCTCCTTGTTATACTAATACAATTTTATTTGCTGGTAAATGTAATACTAACGTATCATTTGTGTCATATATATCGTTACTATCATCATTCACAATAATAATACCAATATGTGTTTTTACTTCATATTGATAACTTTTACCTAAAAATGTACGTACTTGTACTATATCACTTACACAGTTTATATCACTTATTTCTTTCACAATTTCTACATCATCTGGACGAATTGTCATCTTGGCATATGTTTGTTCTTTTTCTTCATCCACATGAAATATTACATCATTTGCTACATAAGTATGTGTATCTTTCTTTTGTACATCAATAAAATTTTCAAACCCGATAAAACGAGCAACAAACTCTGTTTTTGGATGTGCGTAAATTTCTTCTGGTGTATCATATTGTTCAATAACTCCATTATTCATTACCGCAACACGATCAGAAATAGAAAAACATTCTTCTTGATCATGCGTAACAAATACTGTAGTTATCCCTAATCTTTTCTGTAATCGTTTGATTTCTACTCGCATTTGGACACGTAATTTTGCATCTAAATTTGATAATGGCTCATCTAACAATAGTAATTTAGGTTCAATAACTAATGCTCGTGCCAATGCAACACGTTGACGTTGCCCTCCAGACATTTGCTTAGGTAAACGATCCTTATATTCACTTAATCCACATATCTCTAACATTTCATCTACTTTTTGATCGATTACTTCTTTTTTTATTTTTCGCATTTTTAATCCAAAAGCTACATTTTCTTTTACTGTTAAATGCGGAAATAATGCATAACTTTGAAATACAATCCCAAAATTACGTTTATGTACAGGAACTTTCGTAAAGTTTTCCTGATCAACGAAAAACTCTCCATCTTTTGTATCAATATATCCTGCAATTACACGCAATGTTGTCGTTTTCCCACAGCCACTTGGACCAAGTAAAGAAACAAGTTCTCCTTCTTTCATTTCCAAATTCAAGCCTTCTAAAATATTTGTTTTCCCATCATAACTTACACAAATATCTTTTAAACTTACATATTCCATTTCATTTCCTCCATTTATTTCGTAAGGGCTGAAATACCCAACGTTTTCTCTACCACAAACATCACAATGACCGTAGCGACCATCAACAACACAGACACTGCTGAAACAGTTGGGTCATAATTATACTCTACATAACTCATTAATGATGCAGGTAACGTACTTATACCAGGACCACTTAAAAACATAGATACTGGAATATTATTAAATGAATTAATAAAAGCTAATAAAAAGCTAGATATAATCCCGCTAGAAATATTCGGTAAGACTACTTTAAAAAAAGCTTGAAACTTTGGACAACCTAAACTCCATGCAACTTCTTCAATAGAATAATCAAATTGCTCCAAAGAACCACCTACTACACGAATAATATAAGGTAAAACAACTAAAAAGTGCCCTAATAATAATCCTTCATAAATAGGAAATTTCAATTTTATAACGACAAATTGAAATAAAGCATATCCTACGACAATACCTGGGACAATCGTTGGTGATAAGAAAAAGTTTTTAATAAACTTTTTTCCTTTTACACTATATCTTGATAATGCATATGCAGCAGGTATTCCTACAATTAATGCTGCAATTGTAGATAGTAGTGCAATTTGTAAGCTTAGTCCAAACGCTTTTTGAAAGCTTTGAGAACTAATTGCTTTCTCAAACCATTCTAATGAAAA
>CAJFOG010000013.1 GCA_904395785.1 uncultured Eubacterium sp.
GATTCATCTTGTACGAAAAATAAAGAAACTGGTACAGAACGTCCTAAATTAGGCGTAATTATTTGTACTAATTGGTTTTGATATAACTTTACAAAAGTTTCATCTAATTTCGTTTGGTTCGATAGATCTAAAGATTTTAGTTTATTCTCTTCAACATATAGTTGTGTTAATTCTTTGTTATTTGTTACATCTAAGCTTTCAAGACTATTTACCGCAACATTTAAATACCATAACTGTGTTAATTTAGAAACATCAATATTTGTAATTGTGTAGTTCCCAAACACATTTAAATATTTTAATGATGCTGGTAATTCTTTAACTGTAGTCAACATATTATTACTTGCATCTAACCAAGTTAAATTGGTTAATGTTTTTAAACAGTCAATCGATTTTATTTTATTTACTGACACATTTAGTGTTTTTAAATTCGTGAACTTCTCTATTCCCGTTAAATCAGAAATATTTTGCATTGATAAATCTAAATCTGTAGTAGCTGTAATTGCACTATTATCTGTTATTCCTGCTTGTATCAACGCTTTTCTAAAATTTGCATCTGGAAAGCTTGTTTCCGTTATGTCATCTGTTTCATAACTTCCTTTTCTTAATATTCCACCATCAAACAAAACAGTACCTTCTTCACTAATTTCTTCACCATTTAAAGTCCATGGCTCTTCAGTTCCTTCCTGTACATAAAATAATGACACAGGTATAAAACGAGCTAATTTAGGTGTAACTATTTTCGTTAATAAGTTATCATATACTCTAAAAAAGGATTCATTTAAATTTTTTTGATTGCTTAAATCCAATGTAGTTAATTGATTCTCTTCTAAGAATAAATGCGTCAATTTTGGATTGCCTGATAAATCAATACTTGTCAGTGCATTAACCGCAACATTTAAATACCAAAGTTCAGACATATTTTTTACATCAACACTTGTAATTGTATAATTACCGAATAAATTCAAATATTTTAATGAACTAGGTAATTTATCTACTGTAGTTAATGCATTATTACTTGCATCTAACCATGTTAATTTTGTATTTTTACTTAAATCTAAAGATGATAAAGCATTTAAAGAAACATTCAACGATGTTAAATTTGTTAAATATTCAATACCCTTTAAATCACGAATATTTTTCATACTTAAATCTAATGTTGTGATAGCTTCAAGATCTTGCTTTGTTAGTGAATCTTTCTTACCTAACAATACTTTTCTAAAGTTTTCATCAGGAAAATTGTCTTTGGTCACAATATTCTCTGAATCACTATTACTCTCTATTGCCGTTTCCCCAAACGCCGATGGAGTAGTTTCACTTGAGTCTTCCATTGCTAAAACATTCAAGTGCGTAGGCATCATGATTGTTGCACATAATGAACTAATAAATAATTTCTTAATTACTTTCATTTTATCAACTCCTTCTGCACAGTATAGTATACATCAATGCTGTATCACCTTCAATATTTATAACCAAATTATTACAATATCCATATATTTATTGAATAAAGTGGTTATAAAATGTAAAAGGCCATAATGTTATGACCTTATTTCATTTCTTTTTTTCCAAATAAAGAATGCAACAACACCTGCAACTACTACAACCCAACTAGCTATCGCAACATACATCCAAACAGTACGTTGTGTTTGGCTATTTTTTAAACTATTTGTTTGTTTTACATATGTTTCCTGTGTTACAGATGCTGCTCCTGAATATAATTGTAAAATATTTTCAGTTTTCTCATATTGATAGTAATGCATTTCTCCATCCATTCCCATTACATATATTAATACAAAATTCTCAAATGTTTTATCATGAAAAGTCCAACCTTTTAACTTAGTTTTATCAACAGTTACTTCACCATATACCATTCCTTCCATATTTTGTTTGTCTTCAGGAATATCTACTAAGAAGAACTTTCTACCTAATAATTCTTTATATGTTATTTTTGTCTTAACTTTTCCATCTTCAAACAAATAAAATGATCTACTTTCTTTTTCATCACTTAAATATACAATCGTTTTATTCAATTTTTCATTTTTCCAAGCTACAATTTCTTTTCCTTCTAATTTTACACTTGTTTTCTTAAATCCTTCTGGAACTTCTACACCATTGATATTTCTTACAACACCAAGCTTTTGTTCATTATAATTCGTATAAATTAATGGTTTTTCATCAACATATGCTTTAATCATATATGTTTGTTTTGTTCCATACTCTGAAGTAACTACGACATTAATTTCATTTTCTCCCGCTTGTACTTTTATATTACCTGTACCAGTTACTGAAGCTTTACTATCATTTACACTAGCTTTAACTTCAATTGATGTTGTTTCTGCAGGTAAATTTACCTTATATGATGTTGTACTTGCAGAAAACTTTGGGCTTAATTCATATCCTGTTATACTTAAACTTTTTAAACTAGTATCTTTAGATCTTGTATCTTCTTCTGGCTCTTTAACTGGTTTAGATTCTACTTGTTGATTTGTTGTCTGTTGATTTGATTGTTGATTTGTAGTATTTTGATTTAAATTATTTTTATTCGTATTACTTGTTGAAGGAGTTGTAGTAGGCTTTTGTTCTACAACAGGTGCTTCTACATTAACACTTGTGCCTCCTAAATTTAGATTTTCTACAGCAACTGGAGTATCTGTACTATTATCAGAACCATCAACCAAAATAAAACTAACTGATGCTGTTCCAACACTTCCAGCTACAGCTGTTGCAGAAACGCTTTTCCCCCTTTCACACCAATTTCCTGCAGATGTAATTGTTGCATTACTTGCACTTACACTAACACTTCCTTCATATACTCCACAATTAGCACTCGCTGTAAAAGATTCTCCTGGTTTCACAGCAGCTTTTAAAACAAGAGGATTACATAAAATACTGCATAATAATAAACTACTGATTAATTTTATTTTTTTCATAACACTCCTACTTTCTATTTCTGTTCAATTTTCTTTATTTTCAATATATCATTTTTAATCATAGAATAATCTACAGTACGTACTTTACCATCACCATTTATATCTGCTGCTTTAGATGCTACGCCTGTTAACTTTTTTATATTCAAAATATCATTTTTCACTAAAGAATAATCTACAGCACGAATTTTTCCATCACCGTCTACATCACCTTTTTCAACTATAGTTAAAGTATATGTTTCTACAGTTTCTGTTTGACCGCTATCTGTCTTATCTTCAGTGACAGAATTTTCAACATCTTCTTGTGCTGTTATTGTAATTTTTAATGTTTGTCCTGTCGCAACACTTCCACCACTAATTACGTTACCTTTACTATTTAACCAAGCTACTTCCCCAGTTTCTGATAATTTCGACGTTAAAGTACTTAAATCAGTTCCTAATTTAATACCATATAAATAACCTTCTCTAGCACTAGCACCTACACTTTTTAATGCCTCTTGTAAAACTTCTGGGATATCTTGAGATAAAGCAGTATTATAAAATTGATCACTGAAACAATTCAAATCTACTCTACCTTTTATCCCATCAACTGTTCCAGAAGATGTATATTGCCATCCTTGTTCTCCACCATAGTGATTATTAGTAAAATTAAGTTTAGGCCCATATTCTGCAACCCATGATGTATATGCATGAATGCTTGGACTATTAAGCACACTATTTAAATAACTTCGATAACTATACACATGTACTTTTCCTGCATATCCATTATCACTCATATATTTTATATATGTTCCAATAATTTTTTCATATTCAGAAACTGTAGTAGGTGGTTTCCTAGTAATTCCACTATCATTCCATGCATCAAATCTTTCGATATCATAATATACAGGATAAGATAAATTCACATCAGCTTCTTTTAACATCTCCACTGTACCCTTTGCTTCCGACAATGCAAAATTCGCATCATATGCATAGCTATATAAATACACCCCATATGGAATACCTAGGCGATTACATTCACTAATATTACGTTTAAATTGAGCATCTCTTCCTAAATATCCCCAGCCTACTCGAATAATGGCACCATCAACACCTGCTGCTTTTACCTTTTCCCAATCTATTGTACCATTATGCTCAGATACATCTATAACATACTTCGTGTCCTTACCATACATTAATGTTCCTTCACCATTATAAAATTGTTTTGTACCATTTTCATTTTTCCACACTGGAGATGAAGCTCTTGTTAATGCTACATCAGAATTATCTCCCATTTCTGCTGCACCCATTTGTGTTGAAGTTGTAGGATTTACTTCTTCATACTCTTCTTCTGTTACAAGATCAATATTTTCAAAACCTTTTAATTCATAATATTCCTCACTATATGTAATTTCATCTTCGTTCACCGCAAATATAGGCGATGAAAATGAAGTAAGAGAAAGCAAAAAAGCTGTACCTATCACAAATTTCATTCTTTGTTTATTCATTTTCTCACATCCTTTTAATACAATTAATTATTATAACATTTTTATAGTAATTTTTACCATATATAAAAAC
>CAJFOG010000014.1 GCA_904395785.1 uncultured Eubacterium sp.
CTAGTGAATGGGGATGGCAAATTGATCCATTAGGTTTAAGAATCACATTAAATACATTATACGATCGCTACCAAAAACCATTGTTTATTGTGGAAAACGGGTTAGGTGCTGTTGATACACCAGATGAGAATGGATATGTAGAAGATGATTATCGTATTGCATATCTAAAAGAGCATATTAAGGCTATGAAGGATGCGGTAGAAATTGATGGTGTAGATATATTAGGCTATACAATGTGGGGGTGTATCGACTTAGTGAGTGCAGGTACAGGAGAAATGAAGAAGCGTTATGGCTTTATTTATGTAGATAGAGATAATGAAGGTAATGGTACATTAAAAAGAATCCCTAAGAAGAGTTTTGCTTGGTATAAAAAGGTAATTGAAAGTAATGGGGAAGATTTAGATTAATATCAGGATGTGAATGTATGAAGAAAACAGTGTATTTAGTTCGTCATGGGCAAACCCTATTTAATATTAGAAAAAAAATACAAGGATGGTGTGATTCTCCCTTAACAGAGATAGGGGTACAACAAGCTAAGGCAGTAGGTGATTATTTTCATACGCAAGGAATAGTTTTTGATTATGCGTATTCATCTACATCAGAAAGATGCTGTGATACATTAGAGTTAATTACGAAAATGCCATATACACGTTTAAAAGGATTAAAAGAATGGAACTTTGGACGCTTTGAAGGGGAGAGTGAGGATTTAAATCCTCCTCTTCCTTATAATGATTTTTTTGTAGCGTACGGAGGAGAAAGTCAAGAAGATGTACAAAAGCGTATGAGGGAAACATTACAAGATATTATGTCTCAAAAAAATCATCAAAATGTATTGGTTGTTTCTCATGGAGCAAGTATTCGTAATTTTTTAAGAATATGGGAGCGTAACAGTAAAGTTAAATTACAGGGTAGAATTACAAACGGATGTGTATTAAAATTTGAATATGAGAACAATGAGTTTACTTTAGTAGATATCATTTATTGTGATATAAATTAGTAGGAGGTAAGGATTATGGGTTTTAAAAAAGATTTTTTATGGGGAGGCGCAGTAGCGGCGAACCAATGTGAAGGTGCGTGGAATGTAGATGGAAAGGGTGTTTCGTGTTCCGATGTTTGTACAGGAGGATCACATACAACATCAAAACGTATTACACCAATACTAGAAGAAGGAACATTCTATCCGTCGCATGAAGCTATTGATTTTTATCATCGTTATAAGGAAGATATTGCATTATTTGCGGAAATGGGATTTAAAGTATTTCGCTTTTCTATAAATTGGACACGTATTTATCCTACAGGAGAAGAAGCACAGCCGAATGAGAAAGGTTTACAATTTTATGATAATGTGATTGATGAATGTCATAAATATAACATTGAACCTTTGATCACAATTTCCCATTATGAAGTACCTTTTGCGTTAACACAAAAATATAATGGATGGGCTTCTAGAGAAATGATTGATATTTTTCTAAAATATTGTAAGACTATTTTTGAACGTTATAAAGGTAAAGTAAAATACTGGTTAACATTTAATGAAATTAATGGTGCAACAGGAGCTTTTGGAGGATTTTTATCACAAGGTATTCTAAATGAGGGTACAAAAGATTTTATGAATCAAGTAGATATTCCTCAATTACGTTTCCAAGGATTACATCATCAATTTGTAGCTAGTGCGAAGGCAGTTAAATTAGCGCATGAAATTGATGAAAATTATCAAGTAGGATGTATGCAGATATTTGCGACAATGTATCCACTTACATGTGATCCTAAAGATGTAATCGCATGTCAAGAATTAAATCATGTAAAGAATTGGTTTTGTGGAGATGTACAAGTACGTGGAACATATCCAGCATACATGAATCGTTACTTTAAAAAGCATAATATCGTTATCAAGATGGAAGATGGAGATCTTGAGATATTAAAAGAAGGCTGCGTAGACTTCTATACATTCTCTTACTATATGAGTGGATGTGCTACAGCAGATGAAACGAAGAAAAGTGGGCATGGTAATTTAATCGGTGGGGTAAATAATCCATACTTAAAAGCAAGTGATTGGGGATGGCAAATTGATCCAGAAGGTCTACGTTACTCATTAAATGAAATTTATGATCGTTATCAGATTCCGTTAATGGTTGTGGAAAATGGATTAGGTGCTTATGATAAGTTAGAGGATGATGGAAGTATTCAAGATGATTATCGCATTGATTATTTACGAGAACACATAGTGCAAATGAAAGAAGCTGTAGAAGATGGTGTTGATTTAATGGGATATACACCATGGGGATGTATAGATTTGGTTAGTGCTTCAACAGGAGAAATGGCAAAACGCTATGGATTTATTTATGTGGAAAAATATGATGATGGTAGTGGAGATTTATCAAGAAGAAAGAAAAAGTCTTTTGAATGGTATAAAAAAGTAATTGAAACTAATGGAGAAGTTTTATAAAAGTCAAAAAACCTATGTTATTATTAGTTTCGCTAATTAACATAGGTTTTTCTTTAGGAAGTATTGTGATTTAGTATAATACACTATAGAAATGAATTATAATATATTTGGTGAATTTAGGTTATGAAAAAAAGGAGGACAATTATGAAAAGGTTAATGGTACGAGCAGATGATTTGGGTTACAGTAAAGGGATAAATTATGGAATTTATGAATGTGTAAAGCAAGGGGTTATAAAAAATATAGGTTTTATGGTAAATATGCCGGATTCTATTGAAGGGTATGAACTTGTGAAAAACTATGATATTTGTTTAGGTCAACATACGAATATATGTGTAGGAAAGCCAGTTTGTGATCCAACTTTGATACCAAGCTTGGTGCAAGAAAATGGGGAATTTAAGACAAGTAAAGATTATCGTAATAGTAAAGAAGATTTTGTCGTATTAGAAGAGGCTATTTTAGAAGTAGAGGCACAATATCAAAGGTTTAAACAAATTACAGGTTTTGAACCACGTTATTTTGAAGGACATGCTGTACAAAGTACTAATTTTTTTAAAGCGTTAAAAATAGTAGCAGATCGTCACAGTTTAAAATTGTGTGATTTTTCGTCTCAGCCAGGGGCAATGTGTATAAGTGGACAAGATGTATATATGTATATGGGATGTATGGATGAAGATTATAATCCATTTACATATTTTAAAAGCATATATAAGGGAGCAAATACAGAAGGTTATCATATGATGGTTTGCCATCCTGGTTACCTTGATGCTGTAATTTTAAATACATCAAGTTTAACAATTCCTCGTACGAAGGAAGTAGAAATGTTATGTAGTTCTGAATTTAAACAATATATACAAAAGAATAATATTAAGTTATGGACATATGACGATATTGTTTAATGTTATTTCTATATGAATATAAGACTAAATCTTGACGAATGATTGAATATTCGTTATTCTATATAGCGGTTAGTTATATACAAGGAGGAAATGTAATGAAAGATTTAAGAAAGGAGGAAAAAGCAAAGTATAGAAATATACTAATTATATTATGTATTGCGGTATTTATTATATCGACAGCTTTATATGAGATTATTAGAATTAGAGATAATGAGAATAGAAATCAATTAAAGACAACATTAGAAACAGCAAATGATTATTATGCAACAGGTTTACAGCGTTTATTTCAAAACGATATACAAGTATTAGATGGAATTACAGTTTTTATTAAAAATAATATAAATCTTAATAATATTGCGCAAATTTTAAAAGAAGAACGAGAAAAACATGCATTTACAGATATTTCTATTGTATATAAAGATTATAAAAAATATAGTTTAAAAAATAATCAATTGGTTTTTAAAGAACAGCTAAGTAAATCTCGATTTTTAGATAAAGCTTTTCAAGGTGAAGTAGTGATTTCACAATTCATGAAAAGTGAAGATGAAAAAGTATTATATTACGGTGTTCCTATTCATGAAGAGAATCAAGTGGTGGGAGTATTAATGGCAACAGTAAGTACAGATAAGATTGAACAGTTTATTAAGGCACCTTTCCAACAAAACTCTAAAGTTCTTTTGATTGATGAGGAAGGAGATGTACTAATTTCTCAACAAGTTGAAAATATGACAAATATATATAGTGATTTTAATATGAACAATAAACAAAATAATGTTGTATCTAATAACTTTTCATTCACATATCAAGATGAAACATATTTAGCAAATCGTAAAGAAATTGGCTTTCAAAATTGGTCTGTAATTGCTGCAATACCAACAACAACAATCGATCAAACATATTTGTATACAACAGTTGGATTAGTATTGTTTGCAGTTTTAGTTATTGTTTTATTTGCAGGATTGTTACTATATATTAATCATATGGTATTTAAAGGGAGAAAAGATGTTCATCAATTGGCCTATTTTGATCCTCTTACGGAGGCTTATAATAAACATGGATTTGAAAAGAAAGCAAATGAATTATTAAGTAAAGACCATATGTATACATTGGTTGTCTTAAATGTTCATGATTTTAAATTTATTAATCATTCATTTGGATATGATGTTGGTGATCAATTGCTTTGTCATATTGCAGATGTGTTAAGAAAAAACTTAGCAGATAATGAACTTTTTTATCATCGTGAAGGAGACCGCTTTGCATTTTTAATTTATACGCAGGAAAAAGAGGAGATTATTTGTAGAGTACAAGGCATTATGGAACAGATTTCTAGTTTTGAATTGCTACAAAAAGAGCAGTATGCAATTCATTCTTATTGTGGAATAAAAATATGTCATATGTTTTCTACAGAGGTAAATCTAGAAGTTTTATTGGATCGTGCTTATTTGGCACAGTCAGAAGTTCGCAAGTTACATGGAAATAGTTTTGCCTTTTATGATGAAATGATGTTTGAAAGAGCACAACGTAAAAATGAGATTGAGCAACGTATGAATTATGGTTTAACACATCATGAATTTGAGATTTACATTCAACCGAAGTATTGTTTAAAAGATGAAACATTATATAGTGGAGAAGCATTGGTACGTTGGATTGTACAAAATAAAGCTATGTATTTTCCAGATATGTTTATTCCAGTATTTGAACAAAATGGTTTTATCGCAAAGTTAGATTTATACATGTTCGAAGAGCTTTGTAAGAAGATGCAGGAATGGAAACAAAAGGGTTATTCTTTGTATCCCATATCTTTAAACCAATCGCGATTATTATTTTTTCAAGAGCATTATGTAGAAACTGTTAAAGAGCTTGTAGAACGTTACGATATAGATCCATCATACATAATTTTAGAAATTACAGAAGGTCTTGCGACAAAAGATGTAGAAGAATTAGTAGAGAGAATAAAGGAATTACAAAGTCTAGGATTTAAGATTTCAATGGATGATTTTGGTAGTGGATATTCATCATTAAATGTGTTGCGTGAATTACCAATAGATGAATTAAAGTTAGATCGTGTGTTTTTAATGAAAACGAAAGATGAGACAAAAAGTCATATTATTATGCATAATATCATATCAATGGCTAAAGAATTAGGTATGAAAACAGTATGTGAAGGTGTAGAAACTATTGAACAAGTAAAACTACTTCAAGAGATGCATTGTGATATTGCGCAAGGATATTATTATTCTAGACCAGTACCTATTATTGATTTTGAATCATTAGCATTTTACAAACAGAAAAGAGATAATGAGAGATGATTATCTCTTTTTTTGTATATAAATGACAAACAATGTAAAAGTATTGTCTATGATTTACATAATTTACATATTTTATTTCAGAAAACTGTTGAAATATTTTTTCAAGAGCGTATAATGTAACACAAGAATAACACAATTTGTGTAATTCAATACGAATAGGAGGAGAAAATATATGAAAAAATTATTTGCAGTTTTAACAAGTGTAGTAATGGCACTCTCGTTGGTTGGTTGTGGAGCAAGTCAAAGTTCAGTAAATACATTAAATTTTGCGAGTGAATTAGATATCATATCATTAGATTCTACAATGGCGAATGATAGTTTGTCATTTACCGCAATTCATGCATTTACAGATGGATTGATGATTACAAATAAAGAAGGAGAAGTTGTGGAGGCAATTGCTAGTTCTTATGAGGAAAGTGATGATCATTTAACTTATACTTTTCATTTAAGAGATGCAAAATGGTCAAATGGTGATTCTGTAACTGCGAATGATTTTGTGTTCGCATGGAGAAGAGCAATTCAAAAAAGTGGAAACTATGCATATATGTTTGGAACAGATGGTGCAAATATTAAAAATGCGGATGCATTAATGGCAAAACAACAAGAAGGTAAAGACTTAACTGATGAAGATATGAAAACACTTGGGGTTGAAGCTAAAGATGATAAAACATTGGTTGTAACATTAGAAACACCATGTAGTTATTTTTTAAGTTTAATGACATTTCCATGTTTTTATCCAGTAAATGAAAACTTTGTGAAAGAAAAAGGGGATAAATATGGTACGTCAGTAGATACTGTATTATCTAATGGAGCTTATGTATTGAAATCTTGGGATTTAGGAAGTAAGGCTACATTTGTAAAAAATGAACAATATTATGATGCGGATAAAGTAAAATTAGAAGAGTTAAATTTATTATTAGTCCAAGATCCAAAAACAGCAGCACTAAACTTTGATAGTGGAGCAAATGATTATGCACCTATTAATTCTGAATTAGTAGACAAATATAAAAACACAAGTAACTATCATCAGTTTAGTGATGGATTCCTATATTATTTGCAGTTAAATTTTGAAAATAAAGATTTAGCTAATTTAAATATTAGAAAAGCATTATCTTATGCAATCAATCGCCAAGACTTCACAGATAATGTATTAAAAGATGGATCTAAACCTGCAACAGGGTTTGTACCTAGTGAATTATCAAAAGGACCAGATGGAAAAGATTTTAGAGAAGCTAGTGGAACTTATACTGATTACAATGTAGAGCAGGCACAAAAATATTTAGACCAAGGTTTAAAAGAATTAGGAAAAGACAGTATTCAATTACGTTTATTATATGGAACTGATGAATCGCCAAAAGATACATTAGCAGAATACTTACAAAATACATTTAGTAAATTAAAGGGTTTATCAATTGAAATGGTTGCGACTACAAAACAAGATCGTATTTATAATCGCCAAAAAAATGGAGATTTTGATATTAGTGTAACTGCATGGGCTCCAGATTATGCTGACCCTACAACATATTTAAATTTATTATTAGAAAATAATTCTAATAATTATGGACATTATGTAAGTAAAGAATTTAATGATTTAATGGATAAGGCAAAAAAATCTGTAGGAGATGAACAACAACGTTGGAATTATTTATTACAGGCAGAAAAAGTTGCGATGGAAGATTATGCCTATATTCCAGTATTTGAGAAAGGAACAGCTGTATTAATTGCTGATAAAGTTTCTGGATTATATCATCAAAGTGTAGGAGTGCCTGAAACATTCCATTATGTAGAAATTAAAAGTGAATAAACTTATGAGGTAGGTAATTGTGAAATACCTTTATCTACCTTTTTTTTTAGAAAGGAAGATGTTAATTGAATAATTCAATTTGGAAATATATTGGTAAAAGATTAGGTATTGCATTGATTACATTATTTGTTATTTTAGTTGTTCTATTTGCCTTAACAAAATTATTGCCAGGTTCTCCTATTAATAATGAGAAGCTTACGGACGCACAAAGAGCAGTTATAGAAGCAAAGTATGGATTAGACAAACCAATTTATGAACAGTTTATTACGTATTTCTGTAATATGTTAAAAGGAGATTTTGGAGTTTCTTATAATATGTATAAAGATATGGAAGTATCTAATATTGTGTTTAAGGCTTCCTCTAATTCTTTTTTACTTGGAATAGGAGCATGTGTGTTAGGTACATTGATTGGTATGGCATTAGGAGTCTTTGCGGCAATAAAGAAGAATACAATATGGGATACTGTTTCGACAATTATTTCAGTAATAGGGGTATCCATTCCATCCTTTGTATTTGCACTATGCTTATTAATGATATTAGGTGTAAAATTGCATTGGTTACCGACGATATATAATTCTAATCAACCTATATACTCTTCTATTCTACCAATCTTAGCACTTTCAGTGGGAGTAATTGCGAATGTAGCACGCTTTACAAGAACAGAAATGATAGAAGTACTAAATAGTGAGTATATGATGTTAGCACGTGCAAAAGGACTGGATCAAAAAACATTAATCTTAAGACATGGATTACGAAATGCGTTAATACCTGTTATTACAATTTTAGGACCTATTATTGTAAATTTAATGACTGGAACGATGGTTGTGGAGCAAATATGTGGAGTACCAGGATTAGGAAAACTACTTATTAATAGTATTTTAAATAATGATGTAAATATAACGTTAGCTTGTTCATTCTTATATGCAGCATTGTATATTATCATGACATTATGTATTGATATCTCATATGGTATCATTGATCCAAGAATTCGTTTAGGAAGGGGGAAATAAAATGAAAGATATATTATTTCAAAAAGATGACTTTAAATTTGCGAAAAATGTGCAACAAGATATAAAAGATGTAATTCCACCACAAACATCATTATGGAAAGATACATTTCAAAAGTTTTGTGAGAATAAGGGTGCTGTCATAGGTGGAATTTGTATTATCGTTATTATTTTATTTTCCATTATTGCTCCGATGCTTTCCTCTTGGCACTATGATGATATTAATACCCAAATAGCTAATCAAACACCAAATGCAGTTCATTTTTTTGGAACAGATCAATATGGTAGAGATATTTTTGTACGTGTTTGGAAAGGTGCTAGAATTTCTTTATTTATAGCAGTTGTTGCCATGGTTATTGATGTAGGAATTGGTGTTGTATATGGTATGGTTTCTGGATATTTTGGTGGAAAAGTAGATGCCATATTACAACGTTTACTAGAAGTAATTAATTCTATTCCTACACTTGTTGTATTGATTATATTATTAACGATTATGAAATCTTCCATTTATACAATTATACTTGCGTTAGCATTTACAGAATGGATAGGGATGGCAAGAATTACAAGAGCACAAGTGTTAAAAGTAAAAGAAGAAGAGTTCGTGTTGGCTTCAAGAACATTAGGTGCCCGTCATATGTTTATTATTTTTAAACAAATATTACCTAATATTTTTGGACAATTAATTATTATGTTTATGATGAATGTTCCTAATGCAATCTTTTATGAAGCATATTTAGCATTCATTGGATTAGGATTACCAAAACCTGAAGCATCATTAGGGACATTAGTAAATGAGGGGTTTGATTTATTTTTGGTTTATCCACATATGATGTTGATTCCTGCTGCGATACTTGCGATTTTAATGTTAAGTTTTAACTTATTTGGTGATGGTGTAAAAGATGCGCTAGATCCTAAAATGAAGGAGATGTAAGTCTATGGAACATAATAAGATATTAGAAATTAGAGATTTAAATATATCGTTTCAAACAGGCCATGGAAAAGTACAAGCAATTAGAGGCGTGAATTTAGATTTATATCAAGGTCAAACAATTGCGATTGTAGGTGAATCAGGAAGCGGGAAATCTGTTACGACAAAGGCTATTATGGGGATACTAGCAAATAATGGACATATTGATAGTGGTAGTATTCAGTATCGTTGGTATGATGAATTAACAGAAAAAGAAGAAGTAAGAGATTTGGTACAATTATCACAAAAAGAACTACAAAAAGAAATAAGAGGGAGAAAAATAGCAATGGTATTTCAAGATCCAATGACTGCATTAAATCCAACAATGACAATAGGGAAACAAGTTATGGAAGCTATGATATACCATGAAAAGAAAAGTAAACAAGAGGCGTATAAGAAAGCAGTAGAATTATTAGAGTTAGTAGGTATACATGATGCACATAAACGCATGAAACAATATCCTCATCAACTATCTGGAGGAATGCGACAAAGAGTCGTGATAGCGATTGCGTTATCTTGTGATCCATATGTATTAATCTGTGATGAACCAACAACAGCACTAGATGTTACGATACAAGCAAAAATATTAGAACTTATTCAAGATATTCAAAAAAAGAAAAACTTATCTGTTATTTATATTACACACGATTTAGGGGTTGTTGCGAAAGTTGCGGATGTGGTCAATGTAATGTATGCAGGAAAAATTGTGGAAACTGGATTAATTGAAGAAGTATTTTATGATCCTCGTCATCCATATACGTGGGGATTATTAAGCGCTATGCCGGATTTAGATACTGATGATGATGAATTATATACAATACCAGGATCACCTGTAAATCTTACAGAGCGTATTCAAGGAGATGCATTTGCGCCTAGAAATGCATATGCATTAAATATTGATTTTAGAGAAGAACCACCTTTAATTGATGTAGAAGGATCAACGACACATAAAGTTGCAAGTTGGTTAATGCATGAACAAGCACCAAAAGTTGAAATGCCACAGATGTTGAAAAAGAAAATAGAAAAAATGAAAAAGGAGGCGAAACTACATGGAACCAATTCTTAAAGTGGAAAACTTAAAACAACACTTTAAAATAAATAGAAAATTTACTGTAAAAGCTGTAGATGGCATATCATTTTCTATTTATCCAGGGGAAACATATGGTTTAGTAGGAGAGTCTGGTAGTGGAAAATCAACGACTGGAAGAAGTATTATTCGCTTATATGAACCAACGGCTGGAAAAGTGTTATTCAAGGGTAAAGATATTTCTAAAAAGATGGATAAAGAAACAAAGCATTTGTTGCATACGAAAATGCAGATGATTTTTCAAGATCCTATGGCTTGTCTAAATCCTAGACGAAAAGTTATGGATATTATTGCGGAAGGATTAGATATTCATCATATGTATACTTCAAAAAAGGATAGAGAAGAGAAAGTTTATGAAATGTTAGAATTAGTAGGATTATCAAGGGAGCATGCAACACGTTATCCCCATCAATTTTCAGGTGGGCAAAGACAACGTATTGGAATAGCAAGAGCATTAATTATGCATCCAGATTTAATTATCGCGGATGAAGCAATTAGTGCTTTGGATGTATCAATACAAGCACAGGTAGTCAATTTAATGAAGGCAATACAGAATAAATTAAATACTTCAATATTATTTATTGCACATGATTTAAGTATGGTGAAATATATTTCTGATCGCATAGGTGTATTACATTTAGGGCATCTTGTGGAAACAGGGACAACAGAAGAAATTTTCCACAATCCAATACATCCATATACAAAAAGCTTATTAAGCGCAATACCAAGTCCAAATCCAGTAGTGGAAAGAAATAAAAAAACTTTTATGTATGAATATGAAAAAAGTGGAATAGATTATACAAAGGGGACACAACAACACATAGGTGGTTCTCATTATGTACTCGCTACTGATGAAGAACTTCAGAAATGGATGAGTCATTAAGTTATCATTCTTTCACATATATGGTATAATATCATCCTATATTAGGAGGTATATGCAAAGGAAGGACAACAAAAATTTTATGCATTTATGATGAATTGTACGAAAGATGAAGTAAAAAATGAAATGTCAAAATTGTTAGAGTCTGCATTTGAAAAACAAAAAAACAAAAAATTTCAAAGTTCAGATGTAGAGTATATGATGGAAGCTTCTAAAACATTATTGAAAGAAGATAAAGTAGAAGAAGTAATGCAGATAATGTCACAATTCAAATCTCAATTGAAATAAAAGGTTATTTCTTATGAAGAAATAATCTTTTTTTATTGAATTATGATGGTATGTTCATGGAACACTGCATAATACAACATATGATATATACTTAGAAATAAAATAAAAACAGTGGAAATATCACTGTTTTATAAATTCTATTTTTATATCATATTGTTCTTTGACTTCTGGAATGAGTTGTAGAAAGGATTTTATTACAGATTGCGCTTTTGTGGCAGCTTCACTTAAAAATCCATTTTCTATTGCTTCTTCCTCTGCTTCTGTTTTTTGTTTTGTCGCAAAATTAGTATAATCACTTACACTAATTGGATTAAAAATATTTTTAGATTCATCATATACTTCAATACTATTTTCATCTAATGTATTTTCTAAAATTTGTACTTCAGGAAGCGATATGATAATTGTATGATCATTGATAGAAACTTTGGCATCTTGTAGGTTTACACCTGCTTGTAGTTTCCCAGAGTATGTTAATAAAAAGCTTTTTTTTGTAAGAGGAATACTCCATCCATTTAATGTAAGAGAATTTTCAAATTTTCCAACTTTTGTATAATTATATTCTAATACACTTAACTTTTGGATTTCCACAAGTTGTTGGGAGATAGAAGTAGATGTAATGGTAGGTTCACTATTACGATTTGCGCTCATTACTCCAATAAAGTAAATTCCTACTCCAAAGATAAATAAGAAGATAATAGAGGTAATTGTCTTTTTCATATCCCTTATTGATTTTGTTAGTTTCATGTATAACACCCTTTCATGTATATGTATTATATCATGAAAGAAAGAAAAGAGAATAAAACTCTTACAAAACTTATTTTATTAGGAGTTGAAAGTCTTGAAGACATTTTTTTACATTTTCCTCAAATGTGCCAAAACTAATACCATGACTTTCTATTTTCGATGTATCTAAACGATAATCACGGAAGCGATCTTGATAACGTTGGGTATCAGGTAATATATAAGTTTCTATTTGTTGTGGATTTGCACCAAGCATGTGAGCGACGATTTTAGCTGATTCATAAGTATTATGTGTATTTTTATCACTAATATGGTAAATACCAGTAGGTAGTTCTAAAATGCTTAAAAATTGATCAGCAAATGATTGTGCATATGTCATACCACGAATCTCATTTACGGTAAATTTTGTTGGTTGCCCATGTAATAGGGCATGTAATACATTTTGTACAATATTTGGTGATGCTTTCACATTTGGATAGGATAGTCCTAGCATCCATGAAAAACGAAGTATTAAATAGTCATCTAAATGCTGAGTGATGTATTGTTCACACGCAATTTTATGTTGACCATAAGTTGTTACACTTTCTAATGGTTCTTCTTCTTTAAAAGGACCACTTTTTTGTTTTCCGTTAAAACATTGTTCAGTGCTAATAAACACAAAACGTGCATGTTTTTCTTTACAAATATTTGTAAGAACTTTTGTACTTTCCACATTAATACGATACGCTATATCAGGCTGTTTTTCACATGCTTGTGTATTTGCCATTGCAGCTGTATGAAAAAGATAATCAAACGATAGGTTTTCCACATAGGATTGTAGTTGTATAGGATTAGACAAATCTACTTCATTTCTTATGATAGTAATGACATGCATATTTTTATGTACTTGACGTTTTACAAGGGATGCAATGTACCCATTTCCTCCTGTTATTAAGATTGTTTTTTTATTCATAATCAGTCCTCCTTGATAATCGTTATTATACCATAGTAGTATGTTTTTACATAGATTTCATTATTAATGTATGGTAGAATGTAAAGGTATAAAACACGTTTATAAGAGGAGGTTATTATGGATATTAAATGGATTGCGATGGATATGGATGGAACGCTTACAACATCTGAAAAAACAATTACCTCATATACACAAGAGGTATTAAAAAAAGCACAAGAAAAAGGTATTAAGTTAATACTTGCAAGTGGTAGACCCACTGCTGGTTTATTTAGAGAAGCAAGACTATTAAATATGGAATCTTATGATGGATATTTATTGAGTTTTAATGGTGCTCATATTTGTAGTGCAAAAACAAGTGAAACATTTCATGCGCAAACAGTAGAGGAAGTATTGGCAAAAAGAGTGATTGAAGAGGCTAGAAAAAGAAATTTAGATATTACTTTACATAAAGGAAATGAAATACTTATTGAGCGTGAAAACGCATATAAAGCAGATTATGAAGCACATGCATGTAATATGGATATTCGTGTTGTGGATGATTTGACACAAGTATTAGACTTTGACTTACATAAGTTATTATTAAGTGCCAAACCTGATCATATTCAAGAACATATAGCAGAGTTACAAGATGTATTTAAGGATGAATTATCTATTTATTTATCTGCGCCATTTTATATTGAAGTTGTTCCAAAAGGAATTGATAAAGGGGCATCAATCGCAAAATTGGCACAATTACATGGTGTAGATGCATCACAAATTATTGCATTTGGTGATGAGCGAAATGATTTGACAATGTTAGAGTATGTCGGGCATGGAGTAGCTATGGGAAATGCAATTGATGAAGTTAAAGCAATTGCGAATGAAGTTACGGATACAAATGATGAAGATGGGATTGCGAAAACATTAGAACGTATACTTGCTTTATAAAAAACATGTAGTTTCTTTGGTAGAAACTGCGTGTTTTTTCTCTTTTTTAATTGTTTATGATTGAAAATATTGACAAAAATTGACATGATGTCTATCATTAATGTAAGAATAAAGGAGGAGTTTATGTGCTGGCACAAGAAAGATTTACAGCAATATTATCTATACTAAAAGAAAAGAAGACGGTGACAGTAACTGAACTGACGAAATTATTAGATATATCGGAATCAACGATTCGAAGAGATTTAATAGCATTAGATAAAGCAGAGAAGTTACGGAAAATTCATGGTGGGGCAACATTGTTGCAAAAAGAGTATAAAACTGTAGAAAATGATTTAATTTTAAGAGAAAGAGAACATATCGATGAAAAACGAAGATTAGCACAGTATGCAGCTTCTTTAATTGAAGAACATGATTTTGTTTACCTTGATGCAGGTAGTACGATTATGCAGATGGCAGATTTTATTGAAGAAAAAGATGCAGTGTATGTTACAAATAGTTTAGAGTTGGCAAAACAACTTTCTTCAAATGGTTTTCAAGTATACGTTTTAGCAGGTGAAGTGAAAGCGAAAGCAATGGCTATTGTAGGAATTGGTGCTGTAAGTGCCTTACAAAAATATAATTTTACAAAGTGTTTTTTAGGTGTTAATGGAATTAGTATAGATAACGGATTTACTACACCTGATATGCAGGAAGCACATGTGAAAACAGAAGTTATGCGACATTCAAAAAAATCATATATTATTGCAGATAGAAGTAAGTTTAATGTATGTTCTTCCATCACATTTGCAGATATTATGGATGCTAGTATTATCACGATACAAGGCATAAGTCAAGAGTATAAAGATGAAACAAATATTATAGAGGTAGCAATGTAAAAAGAATGGCCATGCAATATAGCCATTCTTTTAGTTTATTCTACTGTTACAGATTTTGCTAAGTTTCTAGGTTGATCAATTTCACATCCACGTAAACAAGCAGTTTCATATGCTAGTAATTGTAAAGGAATAATTGTAAGTACCCCTTGTAAGAATTTACTTGTTTCTGGTACATAAATAACATCATCACATGCATCATTTGTCACATGTTCTTTTAAATTTTCACTAATTAATAAGATAACATAAGCACCACGTGCTTTTACTTCTTTTATATTACTTAATGTTTTTTCATATAAGTCCATATCTGTCGCTAATGCAATAACAGGAGTTCCTTCTTCAATTAGAGAAATGGTTCCATGTTTTAATTCACCGGCTGGATATGCTTCACTGTGAATGTATGAAATCTCTTTTAATTTTAAACTTCCTTCCATACATAATGCATAATCTAATCCTCTACCTAAAAAGAAAATATGTTCTTTTTCATATAAATGTTTTGCTAAATCACGATATGATGTTTGCTGGATTAATGATTCCATTGTAGAAGATATGTTTTTTAAGTCTTTATTGATATTAGAAATATTATTTGCATCTAATAAGTTTTGTTTCATCGCAAAGTAACATGCTACTAATGATAATAGGGCAACTTGTGTACAGTAGGCTTTTGTAGTCGCAACACTAATTTCTGGTCCTGCTTTTGTGTATAAAACATGATCAGCTTCACGTGCAAGACTTGATCCAACGACATTTACAATACCTAATGTTAAGCATCCTTCTTCTTTTGCCATTTGTAAAGCAGCTAATGTATCAGCAGTTTCACCAGATTGACTAATAAAAATAGCTAAGGTATGTTTTGTGTAAATTGGTTGTTGATAACGATACTCACTTGCGCATACACAATCTGTTTGAATTCTTGCTTGTGATTCAATTAAAGATTTCGCAATCATCCCAGCATACATGGCACTACCACATGCAACAATATGAATACGATCAATATCTTTTAAATAGGATAAAGATTCTTTTAATTCTTCAATACTATCTTGCATATATGAATGAATTGTTTTTTCTACAGCTTGTGGTTCTTCATGTATTTCTTTCAACATAAAATGGTCATATCCATCTTTTTGGATTGCCTGTACATCTAACTCTGAAACTATTACTTCTTTAGGTAAGACATTTTGTTGCAAGTCTATAATTTCAATTTGATGTTCTTTTATAATTGCGATTTCTTCATGTTGCAAGATGATATATCGATTTGTATATGCTAAGAAAGCTGATATATCACTTGCTAAAAACTGTGCATCTTCACTTGTTCCTAATACTAATGGAGATTGTTTTCTCATCGCATAAATTGTTGATGGATCATCATCAAAAAGAATACCGAAGGCAAAACTTCCTTTTAATTCATGATATGCTTTTGATAGTGCTTCTAATTTAGAGTTTGTTTGTGTGTAACAGTAGTCTATATATGCAGCAGCTATTTCACTATCTGTTTCACTTGTAAATGTATAACCATGTTGTAGTAATTCTTCTTTTAGTATATGATAGTTTTCTATGATTCCATTATGCACTAACGTAACACGTTTATTTTGATGTGGATGGCTATTATGTTCACTTGGTACGCCATGTGTTGCCCAACGTGTATGTGCAATACCAATATGACTATTGATTGCATCATCGTTTACTTTATCAGCTAATACAGATACTTTACCTTTCGCTTTGATTAATTGTATTTGATTTTGCATCCATAATGCCATACCAGCAGAGTCATATCCTCGATACTCTAACGTATGCAAACCATGTAATAATACTTCTTTTGCTTGTTGTTTTTTTCCAATATATCCAATGATTCCACACATAAAAAGTCCTCCTTATTATAATTTATGAATTATGCATGATAAAATGAACAGCATAGCTGTTGATTTTTTTTAAATAAATGACAATGTGATGAAAACATTTTTGTGATGATTTTTGTATGTTTCCTAACGATACACATAATTACCGCAACAGCATCCGCCGAAAAATTCGATAACTGTTGTCCTCGTCAACCCATCGGTTCAGGCGCTCATTACCAAGAATGTTACTATCCTCCTTATTCAAGATAACTAAATTCATTATACTGAATATGTAAAAAAAGTACAATAGAGATACAAAAACTTAAAGAGTGAATTATTCACTCTTTCTTACATAACATTGTTTTTTATAAAAAGATATTCCATATGCTACGACTCCACCATACATTTGATATGCAGGTTTTTCCATATATCGTTTCTCTTTGATCTGTTTATTGCTTGTTTACTTTCACTTATTAACGCATCTTCATTTCTTGCATGTTTACATTCGATAATGATTACTTTCTTTGTCATCTTTCTTGGACGTATAACGATATCTAATCTTCCACTTCCTGCTTCTTCATTGGATAACACTTCATAATCACTTAATAATCCTAGGATAAATCCGTGATAAAAACTTTCTGCATTATCATAATAACTTGCACTTCTAAATAATATGTCATTTAATATTTCGTTTCCTTTACTCGTATCTTCACTTTCTAATGCCTTCATAAAATCATCTCTATAGCCTTTTTGATATTCATGAAAATACTGTTCAAATTGATTTGTATATACTTTTCTTACTTCCTTATTTGGGATTTTTAGTTCATATATAGTTTCTTCTCTATCTATTGTTTTTCCTATTTTTAAATACCCTGTAAATAGCAAAAATGAATATATATTATCTGTTTCATCCATTTCACGATACGTTAAATCAGGCTTAATTTTTTTAATGATACTACCTTTATTTACTAAGATGTCAAACTCTTCTTTTAGCTTACGATCTGCTTCTTGTATATATTTCATTACCAAATCATTACTACTTTTGCCCAAAATGATACTGGTTGTTGGTTACTTGTTCGACTTGCTTGTTCCAAGTAATTGATAATACTCCATGGATTATATATCTCTTGATTCCCAAATTTATAACCATCATACCAATTCTTCACTTCTTCTTCATATGCTAGTAAATCATAATCTTTTAATGCTTGTTTTACTTCTTGTGGGGTAAATCCAAAATATTGTGCACTTATTTCTTCTGTGATTCCATATACACTAAAATTATTTAATCCAGTAAAAATACTTTCTTTTACGATACGCAAACATCCTGTTAATACCCCTAATTGTAGTGATGTATTTGTCTTTAATACAGCACTAAATACATTTCTAATGAATTCCACCATTTCATCATAATATCCTTTGATATAAGCATGTTGTAAGGGTACATCATACTCATCTATTAATATGACTACTTTTTCTCCATAGTGCTTTTCTAA
>CAJFOG010000015.1 GCA_904395785.1 uncultured Eubacterium sp.
ACAATTTTTGTTAGTGTATTAGTTATTGCTTGTCCATGTGCACTTGGACTAGCAACACCAACTGCGATTATGGTAGGTACAGGAAAAGCAGCACAAATGGGAATCTTTATGAAAAGTGGAGAAGCTTTAGAAATTACAAGTAGTATTGATACGATTGTATTTGATAAAACAGGAACAATTACAATAGGAAAACCAGTCGTAACGGATATGAAAACAAATTTTGATGAAACACAACTATTAACATATGCTGCAATGCTGGAGCAAGGTAGTAAACATCCTTTAGCACACGCTATTTTACAAAAAGCACAAGCGTTACAACTTACGTATCCATCATTAGAAAACATTCAAACAGATAACGGAAGAGGATTATATGCATCATATGATAACCATGAAATTTTTGTAGGTAGTGTGAAGATGATGGAAGAACATCAAATGGATGTGTCTGCCTATGTATCTGCTATGAAACAGTATCAAGAAAGTGGGAAAACAGTTGTTTGGGTAGCAGTAGATCGAGTTGTTTATGGGATTATTGCGATTGCTGATCAAATAAAAGATAATGTTGCGCAAGTAATGGAAAGGTTGAAACAACAACAAATCCAAGTGTATATGATAACAGGAGATAATCGTATTACTGCAAATGCAATTGCGAAAATAGCAGGTATTGATCATGTTATTGCGGAAGTATTGCCACATCAAAAAGGTGAAGAAGTAGCACGCTTACAAGCATTAGGACATAAAGTGGCTATGGTTGGAGATGGAATTAATGATGCGATTGCCTTAACACAAAGTGAAGTAGGGATTGCGATTGGAAGTGGTAGTGATGTTGCGATTGAAAGTGCAGATATTGTCTTAGTAAAAGATGATATACAAGATGTAGAACACGCATTACGTTTATCACGTGCTGTTATTCGAAACATACGTCAAAATTTATTCTGGGCATTTTTCTATAATATTATTGGAATTCCATTAGCAGCAGGTATTTTATACCCTATCAATGGCATGTTGTTATCACCTGTTTTTGCAGGAGCTGCAATGGCATTTAGTTCAGTATCTGTGGTATCTAATGCATTACGATTAAGAAACTTTAAATAATAAGTAGATAAATGTAAAAAGTATTGTATAATATCATCAAAGGATGATGATAAAAATGACAGTAGAAAGTATTAGTGTAGTAATTGTATGTATTATTTTGCTAATTGTAACATATTTTTGGCGTAATCATATGATACATAAGTTATTTATGTATTTACAAAAAGAAGAATATACATTATATTTGAAAACATTAGATTCATTTTCATGTAAGTATTTATTTCCTGTATTTCTTCGTGAATCTATGCGTTTAAATGCATATATGTTACAAGGTGATATGGAACAAGTAAAACATCAATTTGATATCTTACTACATCAAATTAGACTTACAAAAAAACAAGAATTAGATATTGTTACAAAAGCATTTTACTTTTATGTAGATGATACGAGTAAAAAAGAAGCAAAAGATGCACTACAACGCTTAAAAAAATTAAGTAATAGTGAACAATTTATTCAAAAATGTCAGGAAATTTATGATGTTTTTCTTGAGAAAAGTAGTAAGCATATTATACACATGGAACAAACACTTCAACAAATGACAGGTATTGAAAAGGGGATGTATCATTACATGCTGGCTTTACAGTATCAATATGAAAAAAATACACAAAAAGAAATGGAACATTTAGCATGTGCAAGTGAACAGTTAAAAGATACCCCATATCAAGAAAAAATAGAAGAAATGATTATAGGTAGAAAGTAGCATAAAGAGTATTACTTAAAAGTAATATTCTTTTTTCATATGAAATTCCAATGATATATATTTTGTATAATAATACATAAAGATATAAAGAAATCTTAACATTCATTGAAATTATAGAGACATTATGATATAAATTTATTGAGAAGGAGGGATATGATGAAATATCAAATCAAAGGAGACACAGATTGTCCTTTAGTAGAAATATCAATGTATGCAAATGAGCGTTTAAAAATAGAACGAGGTTGTATGGCCTATATGCAAGGTGTATCATTAGAAGGAAAAATGAATACAAATAAAAAAGGTTTAGGTGGATTTGTGAGTGCATTAGGTCGTAGTTTAACAAGTGGAGAAAGCTTTTTCATCACAGAAGCAACTGCGACGACAAATGATGCTATTTTAGGTATTGCACCTTCAATTCCAGGAAAAGTCATGCCTTTAAAAGTAGGAGGAAACAAACAGTATCGCTTGAATACTGGTGTATTTTTGGCTTGTGATGAATCTGTATCTTATATAATCAAACGTCAAGATATTGGGAAAGCAATCTTTAGTAATACAGGTGGATTTTTTATCATGGAAACACAAGGTGAAGGAGATATGTTAGTATCTTGTTTTGGAGATATTATTCCAATTGAGGTTCAGGCAGGAAAGCCTATTTCTATTGATAATGAACATGTTGTAGCATGGGATGCATCTTTACAGTATCATATCAAAGTAGCATCAGGAATTTTAGGATTTACATCTGGTGAAGGATTAGTCAATGAGTTTAGTGGAGATGGTATTGTTTATATACAAACAAGAAATATTAGAAACTTAGCAAATGCAGTTAGTCCATTTTTACCAACAAGTTCTACGTAAAGTAAAGCACGCATAGTCGTGCTTTTTTATTAAATAGATATTGATATACGAGGTATAAAGAAGTGAATAAAAAAACGTGGTATATGCACGTTTTTAGATGAATGATACGATTAACTTTTGATATATACATCCGAAACATCAAGTTTAAGTTGAAAAATTGCATAAATAATAGCATTTGCGATAACATTAGATTCTTAGCCAACATGGTCATAAAATTCTTGAACCATTGATTTAGCTTCAGATGAAGGAATGATATTCAATAGCTCTGTTTTAATCGCTCCAGGGGTACTTGAATAAACAGCATTATTTGGAACGGGTCTAGTACATGGTAAGTTTGTTTTTTTGGTTAGATATATGTAGAGAGAATTTGAACAATGAAAATATTATTGTACAAGATAATATGAATACATTATCACCATTAGTAGATGCATTATGTTTACCAGTATTCAACTCTAATCGAGTAATAAAACCACAAGATGAATCTATGACACATATTACGATTCCAGTAGTAGATAAGCAAGCATATGTTGTACACTATTTGGTTTGTTTAAAATCAGAAAACATAAATTTTTAGATATTTTTAAAATGTTAACTTATTGATTTAATATAAAAAAGCTGTAACAATAACATGTTACAGCCTCAATTTTTTAATGCGGGTAATCTGCCATAGTATCCCAAATAATATTTGGATCATCATTTAGCGCAGGAGAATTTTCATATAAGTTATTAAGATCAAATGAGAAGTTATTCATTTGTAGCTGTTTTCCTGCACCATCATAGGCATTTAATACATTTTGTACTTCTTCTTTATTAAATAAGTATACATCTGTTAATCCATAAGATGGATCTAAACTTGCGACATAGCGACTATCAAAGACACCATAGTCCGTCGCAATAGAAGAAATTGTCCAAGGTTTTAAACTTTCTAATTCACTAGATACAAACCCACTAATCTGATTAGAAGGCATATTTGTAATAATATAATTTGGAGCGATTTCCATTAAATTATTAACGTAAGAGATTGCGTTAGGACTAATTAATTTACTAATAATGGCTTTAATAATACGTTGTTGTGCACGTTGTCTTCCCGCATTATCATATCCTTCAGTTTTACGATGACGTGAATAAGCCAAGGCTTGTTTACCATTTAATTTTTGCTCACCTTTTACTAAGCATATTAAATCATCTTTCGCAAAACTTCTATTTTCATCTTGTTCACAGAAAGAAATCTCTACATCTACATTGATTCCACCGATAGAATCAACGATTTCAATTACAGAGTTAAAACTTACTCTCGCATAAAAATCAATAGGGATTCCATAAAAGTTTTCAATCGTTTCAACACTTGCATCAATACCAAATATACCTGTATGTGTTAATTTATCATTACTGTTATTTAATGCAGTGTTTGGCATCAAACCATCACGTGGTAAAGAAATCATATCAATGTGATTTGCACGTGGATTCACAATTAATAATAAGTTTGTATCTGATCTTGTTTGTTGATCAGGGGATCCCATGCTATCTAAACCGCTAATATATATAGTAAATGGATCTTTACTAATATCTTTTTTTAATGCTTCTCTTGTAATTTCTTTTTCATATGTAGTTAAGATTCTTACTTTATCTTTAAAGCCAGTAATTGTAGCACTTGACATATTGTAGAAAGATTGTGATATTGCTAGTGCTTGAATATTACCACTTTCCAATAAATTAAATAAGGTTGTATAATCTAATTCTTCAACATTTGATACAACAGATACTTCTTTTTCTAATTGCGCTTTGATGTAATTTGCATTTTCTTTATCTGTTCCATTTTGAAAACCTATTGTAGCTTGAGAAAGATCTGCTACACTTTTTATATTGCTGTCTTTTAATACAACGATATATAGTTCAGTTTTTTGTGTTACAGTACCATCTTTATTAACAGTAGTTGTCGATATTTTATCTAATACATTTTTTGACTTTTGTAATAAAAAACCAGTTGTAGAAAAGCATGCACATAGTAAAATAATAAAAATACGTCGTATTACTTTTGCCCATAAAGGAAGCCTTTTAATCGTTAATACACATAGTATTATCCATACGATAATAGAAACTATACTTGCATAATGAATCCATTTCATTGGTATCATTTGGAATGTATATGCGATATAAAAAGCAACTACACATATAACCAATAATATAAAAATAAGTAATAAATCAATTATACGTGATACTTTATATGTATTCTGTTTTTCTGTTTTCATAAAACACACCTCATGTTCATACTAAGTATTATAGTATAATTTACATAAGAATGTATATTATTTTTTTCTTAATAATGAAAATTAATAAGCAAAAATGATTAACTTAGACTAATTCTTTTATTAAATTGACCATTTCAATAGCGTTTTGAGCACTCTCAAAACCTTTATTTCCAACTTTTGTACCTGCTCTTTCAATAGCTTGTTCAATTGTATCTGTAGTAAGTACACCAAATATAATAGGAATACCGCATCTATGGTTAATTTGTGCAATGCCTTTAGAAACCTCACTACAAACATAATCATAATGACTTGTACTACCACGAATGACACTACCTAAACATACAATTGCATCATATTTTTTACTTTCTGCCATTTTAGAAGCAATCAAAGGTATTTCAAAAGCACCTGGAACCCAAGCTATTTCGATTTGCTCTTCTTGTACATGATTACGAAGAAAGCAATCTATAGCACCTGATAATAATTTAGATGTGATAAATTCATTAAAGCGAGAAACGACAATTCCTATTTTGATATTTTTTGCGAATAAATCTCCTTGATATATTTTCATTATAATTCATCCTCCTGTAAGTGTAAGATATGACCCATACGTATTTGTTTTGTTTTTAAGTAATGATAGTCATATTGTTGAATTGTAGCTTGAATAGGGATACGTTTTGTGATAGACATACCGTATTTAGTGATTTGTTCAACTTTTTTAGGATTGTTTGTCATAAGTTGAATAGATTGTATTTGTAAATCTTTTAATATTTGTGTTGCAACATCATATAATCTTGCATCCGCTTTTAAACCAAGGGCAAGGTTTGCATCTAATGTATCTAATCCTTGATCTTGTAAGGCATATGCTTTTAATTTATTGACTAGACCAATACCTCGACCTTCTTGTCGCATGTAGAGTAAAACACCTTGTTGATGTTGCGCGATGTTATGCAAAGCCTTTGCTAATTGCTCACCACAATCACAGCGTAAAGAACCAAATGCATCACCTGTTAAGCATTCTGAATGCACACGACATAAGATATTTTCTTTATGTTTAATATCACCCATAACTAATGCAACATGATGTTCATTGGTAATTTGATTTATGTAGCAGTGAGCTAGAAAGTTTCCATATTTGGTTGGCATATTAGTAATAGAAGTACAAGTAACAAATGTTTCATGTAATCTTCTATATTCTTGTAGTTGTTGAATCGTAATACAAGGCATACGGTGTAGATTGGCAAAGGTATATAAATCTTGTATACGCATCATAGATCCATCATCTTTCATAATTTCACAACAAATACCACATTCCTTTAATCCAGCCAAACGCATTAAATCAACACTAGCTTCTGTATGACCATTACGTTCTAATACACCATGTTGTTTAGCGATTAATGGAAACATATGACCAGGTCGACGAAAATTGTTTGGTTGTATATCATCTTGTGTACACATACGTGCTGTTAAGGCACGATCATATGCTGAAATACCTGTTGTTGTATCACAATGATCTATAGAAATACTAAAAGCAGTTTGATGATACTCTGTATTTGATGTTACCATCGGTGACAATTGTAGTTGATTCGCAAGTTTTTGACTCATAGGAAGGCATATTAAACCTTTCCCATATGTCGCCATAAAATTAATTGTTTCTGTTTGTGCAAATTGTGCTGCACAAACAAAGTCTCCTTCATTTTCGCGATCTTCATCATCTATTACAATGATGATTTCTCCCTTTTTTAATGCTTTTAATGCGGCTTCTATTGTATGAAGTTCCATAAAATACCTCCTTAAAATCCATGTTTTATAAGAAACTCTTTCGTGATTGTATCATCAGATATAGATAATAGTTTTTCAATATATTTTCCGATACAATCTACTTCTATATTGACATTATCTTGTAACTTTTTTAAATACATTGTCGTATTTGTGATTGTATGGGGAATGATAGATACTTGAAACTGTGTTGGTGATATAGAAATAATTGTCAAACTGATTCCATCAATTGCGACAGAACCTTTTTCAATCATATATTTAGTAAGTCTAGAAGAAGTTTGTATCGTATATATGATTGCAATTCCTACTTTTTTTATTTGTGTTATCTTACCAATTCCATCAATATGACCACTAACAATATGTCCACCAAATCGTTGTTGCATAGACATTGCACGTTCTAAATTTACTTTACTTCCATTTGTTAGATGAGTAAAAGAAGAGCGTTTTATTGTTTCATCCATTACATCTACACAAAACTGCGATGTAGTAAATGAGGTAACAGTAAGACAAACTCCATTGACCGCAATACTATCACCAAGGTGGATGTTTTCTAATATGGTATTGGCTTGTATCGTTAATTTCATCCCATCTGTTTGTTTTTGTATACGATGAATTGTACCAACATCTTCTATGATTCCTGTAAACATGGATAGATCACATCACTTTCTATAAATATATCTTTTTCAAACTGTTGAAAAGTAGTATTACGTAATTGTATGGCATCTTTTATATGGGAAATACCTACTCCTTGGATAGGAGAAGGAGCATGTTTTCCTCCTATAAGTTTCGGTGCAATATAAACATGGAGTTTATCAACTATTTTTTGATGTAAGGCACTCCAGTGTAGGTTTCCTCCACCTTCTAAAATAATGCTACTAACTCCTAAATCACCCAGTACTTGCATAAGATGTTGTAAGTCTATTTGATTATTTAGCTTTTGTATTTGAAGAATTTTACATCCTTTTGATTGAAATTGAATAATTTTGTTATGTTGAGATGAACAAGTTGCTATCCAAGTAGGTATTTCATGTGCGGTCTGTACAACTTTAGATGTTAGTGGAGTTCTTAAGTTTGTGTCACAAATAATTCGTATCATTTGCTTACAATTAGGAATACGACAAGTTAGGGAAGGGTCGTCATCAATAATAGTTTGTACACCTACCATAATAGCTTGGTATTCTTTTCTTGTTTGTTGCACATGTTGACGCGAAGAAGTATTACTGATCCATTTCGATTCTTTCGTACATGTAGCAATTTTGCCATCTATTGTCATAGCATATTTCATTAATACATAGGGGGTATGTGTTGTAATGTATTTATGAAAATGGACAATTAACTGTTTACATTCTTCTTCAAGTATTCCTACATCTACTTGAATATTTGCTTTTTTAAGTAATGCTACACTTTTACCTGACATCATAGGATTTGGATCTAATGTACCAATAACGACTCTTGTAATTCCACTTTGTATTATTGCATCTACACAAGGTGGTGTTTTACCATGATGATTACAAGGTTCTAAAGTTATATACATGGTTGCTTGTCTTGTATCTTGACATTGTAGAAGTGCTTGTTTTTCCGCATGTAAGCCTCCGTATTTCTCATGATAACCTTGTGCAATGATTTCATGATTTTTGACGATTACAGCACCTACTACAGGATTTGGATTGACAAAGCCATAACCTTGTTTCGCAATTGTAATTGCTTGTTTCATGTATTTTAAATCGTTCATATTTTCACCTCCAAAAAAAAATACATGCCTTGAATATCAATCCAAGACATGTAAAAAGGAGTATGATAGAAAAATGCTCTGAAATGATATACATTTCAGAGCACGATAAAAACATAACAACTTTTTATCTTCTTTCATCCAGACTATACTGTCGGCTTCGGAATCACACCGAATCATGCCATAAAGGCTCGTGGGCTATACCACCGGTAGGGAATTACACCCTGCCCTGAAGATTTCTATTCAATTACTTACATTATAAAACATTTATTTTTATTGTCAATATATTATGATGGATTTTCTGCCATATAGTCCCATACAATCGATTCATCGAAATTAAGAAGTGGTGTATGTAAATATAATTCATCTAATGTAAAGTTGAAGTTTTGCATCTGTAGTTGTTTAGTTGCGCCATCATAAGCATTTAATACTTGATGTACTTCTTCTTGTGAGAATAAATATACGCTACTTTTTCCTTCTTCTATCGGAATACTTGCGGTATAGCGTTGATCATAGGCTCCGGTATTAGAAGAAATACTAGAAATAGACCAAGGTTGTAAAGTTTTTAGCTCAGCTGATATAAAAGAAGCCATTTGTGATACAGGCATATTTGTCACAACATAGTTTGGAATAATTTCCAATAAAGTGTTCATATGTAAGATTGTTTTTGGGTTCATCAACTCATTGATCACACCTTTGATAATTCGCTGTTGTGCACGCTCTCTTCCTGGATTATCATATCCTGCTGTTTTTCTATGACGTGCATAAGCTAATGCTTGTTTTCCATTAATATGTTGTTTTCCTTTCACAAGACATATTTGGTCTTCTTTCGCAAAACTTCTGTTTTCATCTTGTTCACAAAAAGATATTTCTACATCTACATCGATACCACCAATCGCATCAATAATTTCGATTAAGGAATCAAAACTAACACGAGCATAATAATCTATCGAAAAACCATAAAAGTTTTCAATAGTTTTAACACTAGCCTCTATACCATAAATACCAGTATGTGTTAGTTTATCATTTTGGTATTGTAAAGCACTATTTGGCATATAACCATCTCTAGGTAATGAAACCATTTGAATTTGATTAGCACGTGGATTTACGATTAATAAAAGGTTTGTATCTGTTCTACTTGCTTGATCTGGAGAACCCGTACTATCTACTCCGCTAATATAAAATGTGAATGCTTCTTTTTGAATATCTTTTTTGGTTTCTTCTTGTTCTGTATTTTCTTTTATAATTTTATGTATGATTTTTGTATTATCTTTAAAATCTTGTGTATATGTACAAGCCATCTGATAAGCAGATTCACTCATCACAAGAGCTTGAATATCATCCTGAAGCAAAGCGTTTATTAAAGGAGTATAACTAAGATTTTCTTCATATTGAAGATTATTTAGCTGAGCCATAAAGCTAGCTTGTGCATAAGCACTAATATCTTTTTCATCTCCAATCTGAAAACCGATGATTTTATTTTCTAAATCTTTTAAAGACGTTATACTAGATAGTTTTCTTGTAATTGTATAAACCGTAATATCTTCCTGTTCATTTTTAGACATTTGTTGAAGTGTGGCATATGTTTTATGAAATAAAAATCCAAAGCTTCCTAAAAATACACATAAGATAGTAATAATAATACGTTTCCATATAATAATCCAACGCTTAGCTTTCATTAATGAAATAAGAAAGAAAAAAATAAATATAAGGGCAATGATAAAAGCTGTTGTTAATACCCATGAGAAAGGAAGGATTTGAAAGCGAAATGCAGCAACAAGTGCATATAGATATGCAATAAAAAGAACCGTTAAAAATATTAAATCTATGGTGCGTGTATAATATCGTTTTGTTTTTTGCTTTGCCATAGGATGCTTACCTCCATTTTTACATAACGTATATTATAAAAGAGAAGAGTTTAAAGTCAAGTAGGGATGATATAAATCTTCGTAGAATATTTGTTTTGTTTAAAGTGTTGTATGATATAATAAGAAAAAAGGGGAGTAGTTATGAAGAAATATAATAAAGTGTTATTCGTTATCCTAGTATATCTTGTAACTTTTTGTCATGTAAATGTCATACAGGTACAGGCATTATCTAATCATAAAAAGCCATTATTTACATCATCAAGATATAGATATCGTGGTAAAGGAGGAAGTAGACTATTTCATAATGATGTATCTTATAGTCAATTACAACGTCTTGAAGAAGTAGGGGCATCTGTCAGATATAATAGTCATACAACAAGTGTAGGTTATGAAAATAGTATAATGATTAAGGATAAAGAAGTATTTTATAAGGTATATAATTTGTGTCATAACTTTAAAGAAGAAGGGTAGGCGACTACGTTAATCTGTATTGGAATTTTATCGTTGCTCAGCTTTATTCCAGGTCTTTTAGTTCCTGCTATTATATTAAGTAGTGTTGTTTTGGTGATGAGTGTTAATACTGTTAATGTATGGGTTAGAGTCATTGATAAAATGGAGATGTATATAAAGAAGAAACATTATAGTATTCGTGTGTTAATCAGTGAGAAATCTAGAAGAATTAAAGTGGAGGAATTATGAGAGACTTTCAAAATAGAGGCTTTATAGAAAATAGAAGAAGAAACCCTTTTTCATTAAGGTTATTGATTATGACAGCTATTGCATTTATTTTACATACTGTCCTACATTTGTAGAAGAAAATGGGATTATGTTTGATGATGACGTGAAGATGGGGATAATTGTGATGATTGTATTCATCATAGTATTTAATTTGATTAGAGATCGATATGTAAGATAAATAAATGGTTAGTTTGTGTATATACTAGAGGTGAATCAATTTGGCTAACTTGAGAATAGGAATTGATTTATATGTAATTTTATGATATAGTTAAGACATAAATCGGAGAACCATAGCCTGAGTTGGAACTACTAAATCGGAGAACCATAGCCTGAGTTGGAAAGTATGATAAACAGAGGTATGAATATATCTCTGTTTTTACAATTTTAGAAAGGGGAATAGTTATGAATTTATACACAGTAGATAAAGAGTATTTAACGTATCTTTATGAAAAACATCCTAATGTATTTTTTATAGAACATAATATAGGTACTATCATAAGGTTATCAAACTATATTTATTTTATACCTTTAGATTCCCCCTCCACATCAGATTATGATGAACATAAAAATTTAAAAAAAACAACACCAGCTATTATGAGAATGATTGATAGTAAAACGCAAAGATATTTAGGAAAATGTTTATTTTCTAATATGTTTGCAGTTCCGTATAAAGAGGTAAAGAAAGTTCAGTTAGAACAATATGATGATTATATAAAAAATGTTATGCAGAAAAAAATAGAATATTTATTTAGAAATAGAGATAGAGTAGAAAAAGCAGCACAAAGAATTTATAAACAAAAAAATAGAGGATATCAACAAGAATATTTGAAAAATACTTTAGACTTTATGGCGATTGAACAATTGGCGTTCAGATGGGAAATGAAAAAATATGGAAAACATTATAACCGATTTCCTGATAAAGACTATTTTATTGTGAATGCTAGACATGAAGGTGTTAGTGAATATTTTTTAATGAATAAAGAGCAAAAAATTGCGAAAATAAGTTTTGATAATAAATGTCAAATAATTATGGAAGTACTTGAAATTATCAATGTAGAGTATGCACCTTTGGAATGTTTTAAAAATAAACAATTGGATAAAGATGAGATTACAAAGTGGTTTAAGGGAAGAGGAATACCGACAGCAAGAGATGGATTGGATGACTTATTAGATAATTTAGGGGTTAAAGATAAAGATATTTTATTAAATAAGGCATATGGATTATCCTTATCAGATCAATATTGGATGAATCCAATAGATGGACAAATGGATTGGAAAGATATAAATTTTTTTGATCACAATTTTAATAGTCATATATTTATAGAAGCAACTTTTGATTCAAAATTAAAAAAAATGAAAGAATACGACTTTTATTCTCCCAATAATACATCTGACGGGATGTTGAAAAAGGCTTGGGTTGTTGGAGAAGATCAATGTCGTTACTTGTTGAAAGGTGCTTTTAAAGAGAAAGTTTTAGAACCATTTAACGAAGTAATAGCCTCTAAAATATGTGAAGTCATAGGTTTGGATCATACGCAATATGATATTGAGGTTTTAGATTGTATTGTTTTATCTAAATGCAGATGTTTTATAGATAAGAACACAGAATTATTATCTGCATATGCAATTATGAAATATTATGGCGTTGACATGAGTTTATCAAACCATAAAATACATGAATCTTATATTTCTATATTAAAACAAAACGGTTTATTAAATGTGGAACAAACGTTGGCGAAAATGTTTGTTTTGGATTACTTACTAGTAAATCAAGACAGACATTTAGGAAATTTTGGCGTGATTAGAAATGTTCATACATTGAAGTGGGAAAAAATAGCACCAATTTATGATAGTGGACAGTCTATGTATTCCCAAAGAGAATATTATGAAATGAATTTTCATCAAGCAAGTGGGTGTTTTTTTCAGAAAAAAATGGTTGATTTTGAGAAAATATTGGATATGATGCTATATTATTGTGATATTCATATAGATTTTAATAAATTAGAAGAAATACCGAATCAATATGAAATACTTTTGATAAAGTATCAATCGTATACAATGATAGATAATAATGTTATAAGTGTTTTGGTTGAAGGATTAAGATGTAGAATTTGTAAATTAAAACAACGCTTTATAAATTAGTTATAAAACAGAAAGTTTTTGTTTTTATTTTCTATAGCCTTAGATATAGAATTCATTTGTTTCCTATGGTAAAATGTGTTAGGATATTTTTTCGGCAGTCGCTATAATAACGTCAATACATAGTGAAATAAGTGGAGGTGACGATATGTCGTTATTGAGTCAATTAAATGAAGAACAGAAAGAAGCGGTGCAGTGTGTTGATTCACATTTACGTATTATTGCAGGTGCAGGGTCTGGGAAAACAAGAGTAGTAACGACTAGGATTGCATATTTGATTGATGAATTACATGTATATCCTAATAAGGTTTTAGCAATCACCTTTACAAATAAGGCAGCAAGAGAAATGAAAGAGCGTGTAGAAACATTTTTACATGAACGTGCGCATGCAGTACAAATCTCTACGATTCACTCTTTTTGTGTGCGGTTTTTAAGAGAAGATATTATAGTATTAGGTTATCCTAGAAACTTTACAATCATTGATAGTGATGATCAAAAGAGTATATTAAAAGATGCATATAAACAAATGAGTTTAGATGTAAAGACATATAGTTATCAAAGTATGCTAAGTTATATTTCTAATAATAAATCAGCATTAGTTTCTGTTGAACAAGCGTATTCATATGCAAGTAGTGATGTTGATACAATACGTGCGAAAGTATATGCTTTTTATCAGGAAAAACTACATGAGATGTATGCGTTAGATTTTGATGACTTATTATTATTTACATATCGTATATTAAAAAGTCATGAAGATGTGAAAAAGAAATGGCAAAATAGATTTACATATTTACATGTTGATGAGTTTCAAGATGTGGATATGATTCAATATCAAATTATCAAAATGTTAGTAAAAGATGATAGTTATTTATGTGTAGTAGGAGATCCAGATCAAACAATTTATACATGGCGTGGAGCGCAAGTAGATATTATCTTAAACTTTGAGAAAGATTTTTTAAATAGTAAGACAGTATATTTAAATCAAAACTATCGTTCAACACAGCCAATCTTAGATGCTGCGAATGCGTTAATCAAAAATAATAGAAATCGTTTAGATAAAGATTTATTTACGACAAATGAAGGGGAGCATAGATTAACACATTATACTGCGATGGATGAAGATGAAGCAGATTGGGTCGCAATGAAAATTTTAGGATTAAAAAATGAGCATGTTGCTTATCCGGATATTGCGGTATTATATCGTTCTAATTATTTATCACGTAGTTTAGAAAAAGCATTTCGTAACTTTCATATACCATATCGTATATATGGAGGAATTCGTTTCTATGATCGTGCTGAAATTAAAGATAGTTTAAGTTATTTACGCTTATTAGTAGATGGAATAGATGGTGATGAAAAAGCACTTTTTAAAAATTTAGCTGTAAAACGTATCATTAATATGCCAAAGCGTGGTATTGGTGATAAAACATTAGAATTGGTAGAGTTAAAGGCAATACAAGAACAAATGAATATGTATGATGCGATGAAATATTTTGAGTTAGGGAAAGGAAAAGCGAAACAAAATATTAAGCAATTCATTGATACGGTTGAATATCATAAACAAATGTTAGAAAGTGTTTCCGTTGATAAGGTATTAGACTCATTATTAAGTAGTAGTGGTTATTTTAAAATGCTTGAAGATGATAAAGAAGTTGAAAGAATTGAAAACATTAAAGAATTAATGAGTGATATTGTTGATTATATGAAAGAGCATGAGCATGCAACATTGATTGATTACTTACAAGAAATCTCTTTATATACAGATAAAGAGGAAGAAGCCAAAAACGATTGTGTGCAGTTAATGAGTATCCATGCAGCAAAAGGGTTAGAGTTTGACCATGTATTCGTTTATAATTTTTGTGAAGGTGTATTCCCTAGTGAACGAAGTTTACAAGAAGGTGGAAATCAGGCATTAGAAGAGGAACGTCGATTGGCATATGTTGCCTTTACAAGAGCGAAAAAACGCTTGTTTATCTCTGATTCTTATGGTTATAGTTACGTATTAGATAAAGTGAAAACAAAATCTCGTTTCTTTGATGAAATACCTAGTGAATGTTTTGAAGGGCATCAAAAAATCAAACGCTCCACTCATGATGTAAGTGAAGGAATGAGTGGTATGCAGTTTTTATCACAATATCAAAGCAAACAATTAGATTCTTCTTCATCAACTGTAAAGAAAAAGGGTAAAATAAGGAAGGGAGATTTAATTGTACATGATACATTTGGTGATGGGGTTGTAATTCAATTAGAAAATGATTTAGCAACCATTGCGTTTGAACAACAATATGGAATACGAAAAATTAAAGTCGATCACCCATCGATTCGTAAAAAATAGGAGGTTTTTATGGAAGCAAAACAGCGAGTATTAGAACTTCGTCGTTTATTAGATCAATATGCATATGAATATTATGTACTAGATAAACCTAGTGTAACAGATCAAGAATATGATCGTTACTATCAAGAATTAGTAGAATTAGAAAACACGCATCCTGAATTGCGTGATGTAAACTCTATTACACAACGTGTTGGTGGTGTTGTGTTAGATGCATTTGATAAAGTTGCGCATAAAAGTCAAATGTTATCATTAGGAAATGCATTTAATTTAGAAGATTTACGTGCATTTGATGAACGAGTGAAAAATAGCGTTAAAAAAGCACAATATGTTGTAGAGTTAAAAATGGATGGACTTGCTATATCATTACATTATCATAATGGGCGATTTGTACAAGCAGTTACACGAGGTGATGGTCTTGTTGGGGAAGATGTCACACATAATGTACGTACCATTCAAAGTATCCCTATGCATATTGATGCGCAAGGTGATGTTGAAGTACGTGGGGAAATTATAATGCCGAAGAAAAGTTTTGAGGCATTAAACAAGCAACGTGAAAAAGCAAATGAAGAGTTATTCGCGAATCCACGTAATGCAGCAGCAGGAAGTATTCGTCAATTAGATAGTAGTGTAGCAGCAAGCCGTAAATTAGATGCTTATTTATATTATTTAGTAAATGCGAAAGAGTTAGGTGTTACAACACATGAGGGTGCTTTACAACAAATGGAAAAATGGCATATTAAAGTAAACCCATTACGTAAAGTATGCGATACGATTGATGAAGTTTGGCAGTTTATTCAACAAATGCAAGAGCAACGTGAACAATTACCATATGAAATTGATGGTATCGTCATTAAAGTAAATGATATGAATGCTTGGGATGTATTAGGTACAACAGTAAAAGCTCCACGTTATGCGATTGCATATAAATTTCCTGCGGAAGAAGTAACAACCAAATTATTAGATATTGTCTTAACGGTAGGAAGAACTGGAAGAATTACACCAAATGCGGTATTAGAGCCAGTACGTGTTGCGGGAACTACAGTATCAGCAGCGCAATTACATAATGAAGATATCATTAAAGAAAGAGATATTCGTATTCATGATGATGTTGTGATACGTAAAGCAGGAGATATTATTCCAGAAGTTGTGAAATCCTTAAAAGAGCGTCGCAATGGAACACAAGCACCTTATGTATTCCCAAGTGAATGTCCAATTTGTAAGAGTAATTTGGTGCGTTTAGAAAATGAAGCAGCACATTACTGTATGAATCAAGATTGTCCTGCACGTGTTGTAGAAAGTATGATTCACTTTGCAAGTAGAGATGCAATGAATATTGATTCTTTAGGAGATAAAAAAATTGAGTTCTTCCATAAAGTAGGCTTATTAAAAACGATTGAAGATATTTATCGCTTAAAAGATCATAAAGAAGAAATCTTAGCATTAGAAGGGTTCCAAGAAAAATCTTATCAAAAAATGATAGATGCAATTGAACAGAGTAAGCAAAATCCATTAGAAGATTTAATTTTTGGATTAGGGATTCGTCAAGTTGGTAAGAAAGCGGCAAAAGTATTAGCACAACATTTTTTAACGATGGATGAATTGATGCAAGCATCCAAAGAAAAGTTAGTGGCAATTCGTGATGTAGGTGATATTACCGCAGAGTGTATCGTAGCATTTTTTAAAGAAGAAAAAAATATTGCGTTAATAGAGCAATTAAAAACTTTTGGGCTTCGTATGGATACGCAAGCAAAACAAGTCGTAGAAAGTAAATTTACAAATAAAACTGTTGTGTTAACTGGTACACTACAACAAATGACAAGAAATGAAGCAAAAGCATTATTAGAGTCGTTAGGTGCAAATGTAAGTGGTTCAGTTTCTAAGAAAACTGATTTGGTAGTTTATGGGGAAGCAGCAGGTAGTAAATTAAAGAAAGCGCAAGATTTAGGTGTAGAAACAATGGATGAAGCAACATTTATTGCGGAGGTATCTCTATGAAATATCGCCGATTATTTCTAGGTGGAATGAGTGTTGTTTTGGTTATATTGAT